>CAINEC010000158.1 GCA_903847585.1 uncultured Bacteroidota bacterium | reverse complement strand
TTCTCCTCCAACAGATGATGTAATTGTAATCACTTTACTACCGTCACCCAACCCGTAATATTGCATATTGGTACGAATAGTTCTGAATGCTTCGGCAATTGGCGATTTAGGCCTGTTGTTAACTACTAAATTTGATTTATCGTCTGAATGTCCAACAACTCCAAGCACTGGAACAGATGTAAGCTTAACTACATCATCACGATTTTGTATGGTAGATTTAAACAGTGACTTTCCTAAAATAAAAGCACCAGGAATGAGCAATGTAAATATTAAAAGTAATGCGATTAACAAAACCTTATTAGGAGAAACCGGCTTTTCACCAAGACTTGCTTTATCTAAAATTCTATTATCGGAAACTGCTGTTGCTTTTGCAATGCTTGTCTCGGCCTTCTTTTGTAACAAGAAGGTGTAAATATTTTGATTCACCTCTACATTACGTTGAATTCCTATATAGTCACGCTCGAGCTCAGGAGCTTGCTTAATCTGCGATTCTACTCCTGCAATCTGTTGATCAATTGAAGACTTTGTGATTAACAAACGATCTTGAATAGATTTAATATTTTCTAGAATCGAATTCTTTGTCTCGAGAATTTGCTGATCTATAATTTTAAGAGCAGGAGCATTGTTCTTAACTCCGTATGCAGAACTTTTCCTCTTCGCTTGAAGGGTTTGGTAATTATTAAGCAATTCAATTAAAAGTGGATCAGGAATTCCCATACTTGACGGAGCCATGGTAGATAAATCTTGATTGGTTGAAACATAATTATACAAGTTTCGCAATGAAGAAATATCAATATTACTTTTCACACGTTGAACATCAAGGTCACTAAGTTTAATAACCATTGCTTTCGACTCTTCACTTAAATCGACCGTTTTATTTTTCTCTTTAAAGCTTTGTAATTCTAGCTCAGAAATATTTAAAGAATCTCCGGTATTGTTCAATTGATCTTCAACAAACTTTAGTGTTAAAGCAGCAACTGTTGCTTTATTTTCAACATCTAAATCGATATATACTTTGCCAATTGTATTTAATACATCTAAAGCCCGTACTGGCAAAACATCTTTATAAGTTAATACAATAATATTTGCATCTTTCTCCATTGGCTCTGCAGTTAAATTACCAATGATATCGTTAGTTAACTTGTTTAAATTTCTAACGCGAAAGGAATAAGTCACCCCTGGATTAGGAAGTGAAATCGTGTCTGAAGCATTAATTGTAAAATCGAAATAAGTAAGTGTATCCTTTTTTAATTTCAGATTTTCTCCTAAAGCAATTGTTTTTGAAAATTCAAATGACGGTAAATCGCCACCGTTATACTCAGCATCAATTTTTAAATGACTTTTATCTACAACAGTTACAGAAAATGACTGGTCTTGGATAAACTGATTTATTTTATTGATTTCAATTGTAAAAGGAGAGTAAGGATAAATCGGGCGATGGGGATAAACAGAAGTATTGAAATACTCCACTCTTAACCCTAACTTATCAATTGTATTATGTATTACAGTACGGGATGTAATTTTACCGATCTCTGTTGATACACTAGTATTAGTTCCAAATAAATCGCTTGTTAAAAAATCTTCAAAGCTATCTGATGATTTGCTATCGTCGATTAATATCGAGGATGTACTTTGATATACAGGTAAATTAACATAAACATAAATAAAAGTTAGAGCAGTTAGAACAACTCCTGTAACTAAGAAATAATGCCATTTAGATAAAATCTCATTAAACAAATGACTGAGGTCTAACTCATCATTATTCCTTTTATTAACTGAACCGTTATTCATCTATTTTGTTTTCAAATATAAAGTCCCAATCAGCACAAGTGAGGTCACAATTGAAGTAAATATTCCAGAAGCTACACTAATTTGAGAAAATGCTTTTTTACGACTTGGAGCTACATATACCACATCATCAGGATAAAGATATTTTGCAGCACCAACAAGTGAACTTTGATCGGTAAGATCTATTGGAATTTCAATTGATCCATTAGCAGTCTGACGAATAATTTTAATATTTGTTCTATCAGCGAAATTAGCCACATCGCCTGCCAAAGCAAGTCCTTCTATCAAAGTAATTCTTTCATTCGGCACATAATACAAACCTGGCTTTTGCACCTCTCCTACTATTGAAACTTTAAAGCTTAATTTTTTTACCACTATCACAGGTTCATCTAAAAATGCTTTAAACTTTTGAGTTATTAAATCGCGGGCTTGAGGCACAGATAATCCTTGCAACATCACTTCACCAATGTAAGGCAAAATCACTTTCCCCGATTTATCAATAGTAAAACCTTTTTCATAAGCAGAACGATTATCTACTATCGTCGCTCTGTCTTTGCTGATACCAATTCCAGGAAATGCATCAGGGTTTATCGTATACAAATCAACTGTAATGATATCACCAATTGCCAATCTCATTTCAAAGGCAGAAGTATCATTAGTATTACCCGCATTATTTTGAAAATAAACAATCTTTTTCTGTGGAGTACAAGAAAACATGCATCCTAAAAGGAATAACACGACAACACTTTGAAAGATATTTTTGATTTTCATGTGGTTATTTATTGTAAAACGCTTCTTGCAATTACGATACGCTGAACTTCAGAAGTACCTTCATAAATCTGCGTAATCTTCGCATCACGCATTAAACGCTCAACATGAAACTCCTTTACGAATCCGTAGCCACCGTGAATCTGAACGGCCTCAACAGTTGTTTTCATTGCAACTTCTGATGCAAATAATTTTGCCATTGAACTCGATTGATTATAATCAACCTTATTGTCTTTTTGCCAAGCCGCTTTCAAACATAATAAACGCGCTGCTTCAATTTCAGTTGCCATATCTGCTAACTTAAACTGTATAGCCTGATGGTTTGAAATTTCAGTACCGAATGCTTTACGCTCTTTTGAGTATTTAAGTGCTAATTCATAAGCACCACTTGCAATTCCTAAAGCTTGTGCCGCAATACCAATACGACCACCTGTCAAAGTTTTCATTGCGAATTTAAATCCGAATCCGTCTTCACCAATTCTGTTTTCCTTCGGCACTTTCACATCCTGAAACATTAATGAATGCGTATCAGAACCACGAATCCCCAATTTATTTTCTTTTGGTCCAACTGTAAACCCAGGCATTCCCTTTTCTACAATCAAACAGTTAATTCCTTTGTGGCCTTTAGCAACATCCGTCTGCGCCATTACTAAGAACACACTCGCTGAGTTACCGTTGGTAATCCAGTTCTTTGTTCCGTTCAACAAATAATGGTCGCCCATATCTATTGCCGTTGTGCGTTGCGAAGTTGCATCAGATCCAGCTTCTGGTTCTGATAAACAAAAACCACCAATAATTTCACCCTTTGCTAAAGGCACTAAATATTTCTGCTTTTGTTCTTCGTTTCCGAACGTTTCTAATCCCCAGCAAACTAAAGAATTGTTCACTGACATTACAACAGATGCAGAAGCATCTACCTTAGAAATTTCTTCCATTGCCAAAACGTAAGAAATGGTATCTAAACCGCTTCCACCATATTGAGGTGAAACCATCATGCCCATGAAGCCAAGTTCACCTAATCGTTTGATTTGTTCCGCAGGGAATTTTTGATGTTCATCTCGCTCAATTACTCCTGGCAATAGTTCTTGCTGTGCGAAGTCACGCGCAGCTTGTTGAATCATTAAATGTTCTTCGCTTAATTGAAATAGCATAGCTCTTACTTTTAAAGGTGCAAAAATAAGTTATTTAAGGCTAATTTTCGAATATTTCGTTGCATATTTGGAAATATTTTCACTCTATGCAAAGCAAGAATAATGATCTAGTAATAGGCCTTATGTCGGGAACATCACTTGATGGCTTAGACCTCTGCGCTTGTGAGTTCACCAACAATAACAATTCAGTTGATTTTCGAATTATTCATGCGGAGACAATACCCTATACTCAAGATTGGAGAAATCGCCTGAATAATGCCACACAATTATCTGGCGAAGAACTAACCAAATTGCATTATCAACTTGGCGAATATTTTGGCATCACTACTTCAGACTTTATCCAACGAAACAACTTACTCCCCTACTTAATTTCATCACACGGTCACACCATTTTTCATCAACCACAAAACGGATTCACTTTGCAAATTGGATCTGGAGCAAACATTGCCGCAATAACAGGCACTGACACAGTATGTGATTTTAGAAGTAAAGATGTTGCACTTGGCGGACAAGGAGCGCCATTAGTTCCTATTGGTGATCAATATTTGTTCGGTAATTATGAGGCTTGTTTAAACCTTGGAGGAATTGCCAATATTTCATTTTATCAAGAAGGAAAACGAATTGCATTTGATATTTGCCCAGTAAATATGGCCTTAAATTTTTACGCTGAAAAATTAAATCTGAACTACGATAACAAAGGCCAGATTGCAGCTTCTGGAAAAGTAATTGAAGAACTATTAGCGGATTTAAATCGATTGTCTTTTTATTCTGAAAAAGGCCCTAAATCTTTGGGAAAAGAATGGTTTGAAAAATATTTCCTACCAGTAATTACTGAATTTGAACAGAAAAATAATTCGTCAATAGCTGATATCCTAAGTACATTAATTGAACATATTTCAATTCAACATAGTGATATATTATCTAAAGCAAATATAAAAGGCCCCGTCCTAGTTACAGGTGGCGGAGCCTTGAATGATTTTCTAATCAGTAAAATTATTTCTAATACTACAACTAAAATTTATATCCCCGATTCTGATGTCATCAACTACAAAGAAGCATTAATATTTGCCTTCTTGGGATGGCTGTATTGTGAGAACAAAACAAACACATTGTCGAGTGCAACCGGAGCGAAAAAAGATAGTATTGGTGGCGCTTTGTACAAAGGCCTTTAATTACTCATCATCGTCGTCGTCATCAAAGAAATCATCGAATGATTCTAGATTACCAACAGCCATATCATCTGGATCCATGTCTTCATCGTCATCATCAAAATCATCGAACTTTTTATTTTTTAGTTCTTTCGATTTCAAAGGCTCCATCTTACGGCCTTTTGAAGAGTCACTCGTTTTTTTAGGTTTGGACTCAGGAGTTTTTCCAGTTTTCTTGGAAGTTTTCATTTGCGAGAGTTGAGCAAAATTTAAGGTTAAGAAATATGTTTTATTTAATCAGTTTTAAAGTTTTCAATTACCTTGTGCATCGAACACAGCACAAAAGTAAAAAAGTTTTATTCTACTTTAACAAAACTTTAGTACAATTTTAATGTTATTTTTTTTCATAGCAAAAAGTAAAAATAAAAATAATTCAAAAAAATAATGCTACACCCTAACACCATTAAATTTCTAAAATCACTCGAGAAAAATAATAACCGTGAGTGGTTCGAAAAAAACAAGAATTTATATGAATCTGCGAAAGCTGACTTTAACAGTTGGGTAGAGAAAATCATTTTAGAAGCACAAAAAACAAATGATGATTACCAGCATTTAGCAGTGAAAGATTGCGTGTTTAGGATTTATCGTGATGTACGTTTCAGCAAAAACAAACTGCCCTATAAAAACAACATGGGTGCACAGCTGAAAAAAGGTGGAAAGAAATCGCCCTACTGTGGCTTTTATATTCATATTGAACCCAGCACAAATGGATCATTTATAGCGGGCGGATTTTGGATGCCAGAAGGCGATGTGCTAAAAAAACTTCGACAGGAAGTAGAATACAATACCGATGACTTTAAAAAAATCATCAACGATAAAAAATTTAAAGCATTATTTGGAGAGCTCGAAGAACATAAATTGAAAAAAGCACCCAAAGGTATTGACCCATCCCACCCTGATGTAGAATTGTTAAAATATACAAGCTACGTTGTGAGCGCTCCAATTGATAATAGCGAATTGACCTCTGAGAAATTAAACAAACAAATAATAAAGGGATTAAAAACAATACAGCCCTTCTTAGATTTTTTAAACACTGCAATGGAATAAAAAAAGGAGGGCAAAACCCTCCTTTTTATTTTATTACGAATAACAGATTATTTAATTCCGAATGCCTTCTTAACAGCAGGAACAGCGTTCAAATTTTCCCAAGGGAACAATGTAACTTTAATCTTCTTTTCGTTTTTCTTTCCTTTATTAAACACCTTCGTCACTTCTTTGCACTCACGTCCCATATGCCCGTAAGCAGCAGTTTCACGATAGATTGGTGTACGTAATTTAAAACGTTGCTCAATAAAATAAGGACGCATGTTGAAATCCTTCATGCTTCCAATTTTAGCAGCAATCTGTCCGTCCGTCATATTCACTTTTGAAGTACCATATGTATTAACAAATAATCCAACAGGATCAGCAACTCCAATTGCATATGCAACCTGAACTAATGCTTCATCGCAAACACCTGCAGCAACTAAATGCTTAGCTACGTGACGAGCGGCATATGCAGCTGAACGATCTACCTTCGAAGGATCTTTACCAGAGAATGCACCACCACCGTGAGCACCTTTCCCACCGTAAGTATCAACGATGATTTTTCTTCCCGTTAAACCAGTATCACCATGTGGACCACCGATAACGAATTTACCTGTAGGGTTTACATGATAATTAATTTTATTATTGAATAATGCCTGAACACGCTTTGGTAATTTTTTCATTACGCGAGGCACTAAAATATTAATAACGTCTTTCTTAATCTGAGCCAACATTTCTGCTTCTTTACCAAAGTCATCATGTTGCGTTGAAATTACGATTGTATCAATACGTACTGGTTTGTGATCATCTGAATACTCAATCGTAACCTGGCTCTTAGCATCAGGACGAAGGTATTTCATCACTTTACCTTCTTTGCGAATTGCTGATAATTCACGAAGCAATGTATGAGATAATTCTAATGGAAGAGGCATGAAATTATCTGTCTCACGGTTAGCATATCCGAACATCATACCCTGATCGCCAGCACCCTGATCTTCTTTCTTTTTTCTTACAACACCTTGATTAATATCTGGCGACTGCTCATGAATGGCAGATAAAATTCCACATGAATTAGCTTCAAACATATACTCGCTTTTCGTGTATCCGATATCACGAATAACTTCTCTTGCGATATCTTGTACATCAAGGTATGCGTTTGATTTAACCTCACCAGCTAATACAACCTGTCCTGTAGTAACAAGTGTTTCGCAAGCCACCTTGGAGGAAGGATCATAGGCTAAGAAATAATCGATTAATGCATCTGAAATTTGATCGGCTACTTTATCTGGATGCCCTTCAGATACCGACTCGGAAGTAAATAAGTATGACATATTATTTTATAGTGTTTTTATTATTTGAAGCGACAAAGATAAAAAAAGCCATCAAGCAGAAAAATTCATGATTATTTTTTAGAAGTTAATTGCCTGAATACAGATTCAAGGCTATTTTCTTCTTTCTGCATGGTAATTACAGCGAGATTGTTCTGAACGGCGAAATTAAAAATCAACGGACGTAAATCTTGTCCTTTAGGCCCTATTACTTTATAGGTTTTATCGTTAACAGCAAGCACTTTTTTGATTCCGGTTACAGTACTGAGTTTTTCTGAAGAAACAGCCTTGTCAAATTCCACTAAAATAATTGTCTCTGAATCTGACTTTTGCTGCAGGAAAGAAGTTTTATCATCAGCAACTATTTTTCCTTTATTGATGATAATTACACGATCGCAGATTGCCTCTACCTCCTGCATAATATGAGTGGAAAGAATAACCGTTTTCTCTTTCCCGATATTTTTAATCAACTGGCGAATATCGACTAATTGATTTGGATCTAATCCTGTTGTAGGCTCATCCAAAATTAGCACACTCGGATTATGAATCATCGCCTGAGCTAATCCCACTCTCTGACGATACCCCTTTGATAAAGCTCCAATCTTTTTATGCTGCTCAGCACCTAGCCCAGTCACTTCAATCATTTCCTTCACACGCGAAGACACGGTTGCTGAAGGCACTTGAATTCCTGCAATAAAAGAAAGAAACTCCTTTACATACATATCGTGATACAAAGGATTATGCTCCGGAAGATAGCCTACTCGTTCACGTACTTTAATCGGATCAGCTGTTACATCAAATCCATCCACAGAAACGGTCCCGGAATTCTGAGGCAAAAAGCAAGTAATAATTTTCATCATAGTCGATTTCCCCGCCCCGTTAGGACCTAAAAATCCAACCACTTGCCCAGGCTCAACCGTGAATGAAACATCATCCAATGCACGCTGTGTGCCGTATAGCTTTGTAATGTTTTTTACCTCAACTGACATATTGCACAAATGTAGAATTATTGATTGAAATAATAAATTCAGATTGGAAAGATTTTAAACATTGAATGATTGAACAAACAATAAACTTTGAGAATAAATAGTATTTGAAACTACTATCTTTGTTTTGATGTTTGAAGGCAGAGTATTAAAATCGACAGGAAGCTGGTTTGAGGTAGAATTACCCAACCAAAAGATGATTTCTTGTAGAATTAGAGGGCAGCTACGACTTAAAGGGATTAGCAGTACAAATCCCGTTGCCGTAGGCGACATTGTACACGTACAAGAACAAACGGATGGCACTGGTGTAATAACAGACATTAACGACCGTACAAATTACATCATCCGAAAATCAATAAATCTATCGAAGCAAACCCATATTCTGGCAGCTAATATTGATTACGCTTGGATTGTTGTTACTCCTGTATTTCCAAAGACCTCCACTGGCTTTATTGATCGTTTTATTGCAGCTGCAGAATCATATCATATTCCTGTTGGAATCATTTTTAATAAATCGGATTTGTTCGTTAATCATTTGAGCGAAATCCAACATGAATACTTAGACATTTACGAATCACTTGGATACATATGCATAAAAGTTTCTTCTCAAACAAAAGAAGGAATTGATGAACTTAAATTGTTATTAGAAGGAAAAGTAAATTTATTAACTGGCCACTCTGGTGTTGGAAAATCGAGTTTGATTAATTCAATCATTCCTGATTTAAATTTAAAGGTTGGTGAAATTTCAAAACAACATTTAAAAGGGAAACACACCACCACTTTTGCTGAGATGCATAAGGTTGACAACTCAACTTATATCATCGATACGCCGGGCATTCGTGAATTTGTCAATATTGATTTTGTTCCGAGTGAAATTTCGCATTATTTCATTGAAATGCGCGAGCTATTAAACGATTGTAAGTTTAATAATTGTTTACATGAAAACGAACAACAATGTGCAGTTAAAGCCGCCTATGAAGCAGGCAAAATTCATCCGGATCGCTATTACAATTACTTAAGCATCCTTCACAACGAAGATAATTTCAAATAGTATATGCGCACCGTTATACAACGAGTTTCTGAAGCCAGTGTACTAATCAACCAACTTGAACGCAGAAGTATTAGACGTGGTTTGATGATATTAGTTGGGATTACACATGAGGACACTGTAGAGGATATTTCATGGCTTGTACAAAAAATTGGAAAGCTTAGAATATTTGCAGATGAAAATGGAGTTATGAATTTAAATGTGAATGAAATTAACGGAGAAGTATTGCTGATTAGTCAGTTCACATTACACGCATCCACTAAAAAAGGAAATCGCCCTTCATACATTGGCGCTGCTCGGCCTGAGACGGCCATTCCACTTTACAATGAATTTATCCAACAGCTTCAAGTAGAAATTCAAAAGCCAATTTTAACAGGAGAATTTGGAGCAGATATGCAAGTTCAACTTATCAATGATGGACCAGTAACAATCATCATCGATTCAAAAAACAAAGAGTGATTTTTAATTCAATTGTTTACGTTGAATACTTAATTGATAAAAACCAACAGCTAACAAGGTGCTTACTGCAATTAATACCCAAAACATTGTAGTAAATCCGTAGCGAGCCGCAATACCTAATCCCAGCAATGGAGCTGCTATATTAGCCAATCCGTAAGCAATAGAATAGAGCGCAGCATATTGTCCTTGACGAGACTTATCAGGACGTGATAAAGCAATATTCATCATAAAAGGCATCGCATATATTTCCGACATCGTTATGATAAAAGTATATACTATTGCCATTAATAAATTTTGATTGGCGATCAACAAAATAAAAAAAGAAACAGGCAAACATAATGCGCCCCAAATAATGTATTTAAACTTATTGTTTTTATTTTCAAGATGCATTACCAATGGCATTTCAATAAGCACCACCAGCAATCCATTTAACGCGAGTAACAATCCAATTTTATCTTCATCATACAGCCAACTTCTACTCAAGAATTGAGGCACACTTGCAAAAATCTGAAAGAAGCATGTCGCGTAAACAGCCACTAAAAAAATAAATGCGAGATACCAGTAATCCTGATAAGCAGATTTAGTAACGATCGTTTTTTTCTCCTGATGCTCATGACCAACTTTTCGTCGCGGCAGATATAAAACCAACATCAACGCTGCAAAAACAGAAGTTGAGGCATCTATCACAAACAACCATTTATATCCTAAGTAATGCGCGACAAATCCACCAACTGCAGGGCCAATTGTAAAACCTAAATTGGTAGCTATTCTAACAAGTGAAACTGATCGAGTCCTATTACTTGCTTCGCTATAAAATGCAATGGCAGATGAATTCGCAGGACGAAAAATGTCGGCTGTAAATGCGTAGGTAAAAATAATTGCGGCAATTCCATAAAGCGATGTTACGAATACCATAAAAAAAAGCACACATGCACAAACAATTAACGAGGCAATCATGATATCATAAAAGTTTTTTCGATCAGTTAACCAACCGCCAGTATAACTTCCAAGAATACTCCCGATTCCATATAAGCTCATTACAGAACCCGCCTCCGCTAAAGTATAATGCAGTTCTTTCGTTAAATACAACGATGTAAACAAAAGTACCATTGATCCAGAGCGATTAACTACCATTGCAAGGCTTAAAATCCAAACTTTAGAAGGTAATCCTGAAAATGCTTTTTTATAAATTTGAAGGAAAGACATCGAAACAAAAATACCTTTTATCTTTATCAAAAAATTAAATCATTATTAGTTATGACGATAAACGATGCACAACAAGAAGTTGACAACTGGATAAAGACGATTGGCGTGAGATACTTTAGCGAGTTAACGAATATGGCTATCCTAACAGAGGAGGTTGGCGAACTTGCTAGAATCATAGCTAGAAAGTATGGAGACCAATCGTTTAAGAATAACGAAGCAGCAGCTGATTTAGGAGACGAAATGGCAGATGTACTTTGGGTTTTGATTTGCCTCGCTAACCAAACAGGTGTAAATCTCACTGAAGCATTACAAAAAAACATTGAAAAGAAAAGTAATCGTGATGCAGATCGTCACAAAAACAATGATAAACTAAAAGATTAAAATTGTTAATTAAATTTTGTCAATCTTGAAAATTGAGTGCGTGAACACTTAACTTTGTATCCAATTCATTACGAATGATAGCAGATATATTTCTTACAGGATTACTAGTATTTTTAAACGGTTTTTTCGTTGCCGCAGAGTTTGCGATTGTTAAAGTTAGAGCATCGCAGGTAGACATTAAAGCTTCGCATGGAAATAAGCTTGCAAAAATATCGCAGCATATTCTTCAAAACCTCGACAAATATTTAAGTACTTGTCAGCTAGGTATAACATTAGCAAGTCTTGCCTTAGGTTGGATAGGCGAGCGTGTAGTAATTAGAATTGTAGCCAACATTGGTGGAAATTTCGGATGGATAATTGACCCAGAAAATCCAACTGGACTCGGTGTTATTATTTCCTTTACTCTCATTACTATATTACATATTGTTTTAGGCGAACAAGCACCCAAAACAGCAGCTATAAGAAATCCACTTTTTCACACATTGATAGTTGCTATTCCTTTAAGAGTAATGTATACTATTTTTGCCCCTTTCATCTGGGTTTTAAATAGCCTGTCAACTTTTCTTTTACGAGTTGCAGGATTAGGTAAGGTTTCCCATAATGATATTCATAGCGAAGAAGAAATCAGAATGTTATTAACGGAATCAGAAGAAGGTGGCGCTATTAAACCTTCGGAAAATGAATTGATTCAAAATGTATTCGAATTTGATGATCGTGTAGTTCGTCAGATATTAATTCCTCGCACCAAAATTTCTGCAATTGATGTTGAAAGTTCGAAGGAAGAAGTCATTCAGCGTGTGGTTGAAGAAGGATACTCTAGACTTCCAGTATACCAAGATTCATTAGATAATATCATCGGAATACTTTATACAAAAGATTTAATTCGTGCAATGCACGAACGTAATTTCAAAGGAGTAAGTTCATTGATTCGTCCTGCGTATTTTATTCCGTTAAGTAAACCTATTAATGATTTGTTGAGAGAATTTCAAACTCAACATATTCAAATGGCTATCATTACCAACGAATTTGGTGGTACAGCCGGAATTGTTACGATGGAAGATATCATTGAAGAATTAGTAGGTGAAATTCAAGATGAATACGACGATGAAAAACCTCCTGTAGAAAAGAAAAGTGAGACCGAGTATATAGTTAATGCAACAGCATCAATTGGAGATGTAAATGATTTACTTCCGATTATGCTGGAAGAAAATCCAAACTATGATACGATTAGTGGTTTGTTAAATGATATTTTCGGACGCATTCCGGCGGTGAATGAAAAACGCATCCATGGTGGCTACGAGTTCACTGTTTTAAAGCGCTTGAAGCACAGTGTCGACTCCGTTAAAATGGAGGTTGTTAATCCTGAGGATGTAGAAGGAATTAATTAAACTACTTTGTGCAAACGGCCGTTGCACTTTGGCCATCAGTTGAATAGTTCATACTTATTTTTTCTCCTCCACTTGTGCTATAAATTCCAGAACCTTGAACAGGAATGGCAGTAGTTGTAATATTTTGAAATGGAATTACAATTGAATTTCCAGAAATCTCTGCATATGTTTGAGGACTTGACGTCCCGTAATTACTGAAATTACTGATCTTCACTGAATCGCCATCACCAACCTTTGAAATAGTAATTGTAAACGATTGTGCAGGAGAACCAGTGATTGTTTCCTGACATAACCAGCTTCCTGTAAATTTATCACGAGGGTCAGCAGTTGGATCTACTGTCTCATCCGAACAAGAAGCGATGAATAAAGCGATGCTTGCAAAAGAAATCCAGATAATTTTTTTCATAGTTCTAAAATTGAATGGTTCAAAGTTATAAGAATTTAAGAAATTCTTAGGTGTTTAAAATACAGACAACCTAAAAACTAAAGGAAACTCAAAATATTGTGGAGGGCAGTTAATATTCGTACCCTTTTAATTACCTTTGTTGTATGGATTCGGTTCGTCAACAGAAATATGCCAGATTAATTCAAAAAGAGCTCGGTGAAATTTTTCAACGTGAAGGAAGAAATTGGTTTGGACAAAATTTTATTACAATTACAAGTGCACGCGTAACACCTGATTTGGGATTAGCCCGCATACAACTAAGTATGTTTAAAGTTGCTGAACCAAAGCTCATTTTAAAACAATTATCGATTCACAAAAATGAAATTCGTAAAGCATTGGGATTAAGAATTGGAAAACAGGCGCGTATTATTCCTGAATTAGAATTCTTTCACGATGACAGCCTTGATTATGTTGAAAAGATTGAAAAGATTTTTAAAAACTTGAATATTCCGCCCGAGGAAAAATAAATCATCGCTATGCAACAGTACAACGATTTGCTGCGACATGTAATGCAGCACGGAACAAAGAAAGAAGATAGAACTGGAACTGGAACCGTAAGTGTATTTGGTTATCAAATGCGATTTAATTTACAAGAAGGATTCCCTTTAGTTACTACCAAGAAAGTTCATACTAAATCAATCATTCACGAATTACTTTGGTTTTTAAAAGGTGATACCAATATCAAATATTTAAAAGATAATGGCGTAACTATCTGGGATGAATGGGCTGACGAAAATGGGAATTTAGGACCTGTTTATGGTTATCAATGGCGTTCATGGCCTTCTGCTTCAGGTGAACATATTGATCAGATATCGCAGTTAATTGATCAGATAAAAAAGAATCCTGATTCAAGAAGATTATTAGTGAATGCCTGGAATGTGAGTGAAATTTCAAAAATGAAACTACCTCCTTGCCATATCCTATTTCAATTTTATGTAGCTGATGGAAAGTTAAGTTGTCAGTTATATCAGAGAAGTGCAGATTTATTTTTAGGTGTTCCTTTTAATATTGCTTCATATGCGTTGCTAACACATATGGTAGCGCAGGTTTGCAATTTAGAAGTTGGCGAATTTATACACACATTAGGTGATGCTCATATTTACAGCAATCATTTTGATCAAGTAAACTTGCAGTTAACAAGAGAACCTCTACCCTTGCCTACTTTAAAGTTGAATCCAGAAGTAAAAAACATTTTCGATTTCACTTACGAGGATATTGCTATCGAAAACTATCAATCACATCCTGCAATTAAAGCCGTTGTTGCTGTTTAGATATGACTATTTCAATCATCGTTGCTTTTGCTAATAACCGTGTAATTGGTAAAGACAATCAATTAATTTGGCACTTGCCTAACGATTTAAAACATTTCAAAGCGGTTACTAGTGGACATCCTGTTATTATGGGACGTAAAACATATGAGTCGATTGGAAGATTATTACCCAACCGAAAAAACATCATTGTAACTCGTAATACAGCATATCAAGTTGAGGGCGCTCACGTTTTTAATTCATTAGAAGCAGCAATTGAAAGCTGTATAGGCGAAGAAGAAATATTTATCATTGGCGGAAGTGAAATTTACGGACAGGCATTAGCGTTAGCACACAAACTGTATATCACAGAAGTCCTTCACAATTTTGAAGGCGATGCTTTTTTCCCAGAAATTAATTTTGAAGAGTGGAAAGTAATTAGTGAGGAGAATGGAATTATAGATGAGAAGAATAAGTGGGAGCATCGGTTTAAATTATATCACCGTCACTTCGACTACGCTCAATGACCGGTGATATTAGTTGAATGAGATCACTTCTACTACGCTCAGTGACCATTAAATTTGTTTCCTAAGCGAAGCCGGTTGTTTCCTGAGCGAAGCCGAAGAAAACATTTAGGAGACTTGTCTCATTCTTGCACGCTGCCAACTCCTTCAACTTTTCAAAATAAACTAAACAAACTGGTAAATGCTTCTTGGTATAGTTTGCACCAATTCCGTTTTGATGTGCAGCTACTCGCTTAAACAAATTCCTTGTGCTTCCGATGTAATATGTCCCATTAGAGCATTCTAAAATATACATATAACCACGACTGGTCTTTTCTTTTTTTGCATTAGTACTTTATGAAAAGGGGCGCAAAAATATTTTAATTTTGACAAGTGTTAAAATGCAAAACTGTTGATTTATCGATTAGTTAATAACTTAATAATAAATGAAAAATAGAGAAACTCTAATCCTACAATGGCTTATCACATTAATTCCCGTTGTTTACTATTTGTCATTATGGAAACTGCTTCCTGATAAGGTACCTACTCATTATAACTTCAACTTAAAACCCGACGATTTTCAATCGAAAGAATTTATGTTGGGTATTTTGATTTTTATGGGCTTGGTAGTAGTCGGTAGCTCAGCAGCAATCTTAAACGGAAACTCAATAGATCCGAAAAGACAAACGGCGCAATCGGATTCTATTTTAAAAATCACGTCTTGGGTAGTGACAATTTTCATAACTGGTATTATGCTTATGATAGTATTAATGACAAAAAACTATTGTATTAAACAACCAATTGAAAGTTTTGAAAAAATAATTTTTATAGTTCTTTGCCTGTTCTTTATTTGCTTAGGCTTTTTAATGAAAAATGTACAACCTAATTATTTCTTTGGCATTCGAACACCATGGACATTAGCGAGTGAAGACAATTGGAAACAATCTCATCATTTTGCATCGAAAGTATGGGTATGGGGCAATATTCTTCTAGTAACAGCTATTTTGACAATGCCCAACAATTATGCTGGACCCTTATTTATTGCAGGCATTATCATACTTACAATTATACCTGTTTATTATTCTTATCGATTGTATTCGAAAGAATAGAAAAAATCTAATATAGAATTAACACTTTTTGTCGTTTCAAAATAAAGAAACAATAGGAGCTTTTAAATTTAGGCGACACGTAATTGATTCAAACTCGATTTCGATAATTTTTCTTTTGCATAAGAAAGCGTTATCTCAAAATCTTTTTCTTTCTTATTTCCTGGGATTTCAAACATTGCATCTAGCATGATTGCTTCGCAAATACTTCTTAATCCTCTTGCCCCTAATTTAAATTCTAGTGCTTTCTCCACTATATAATCGAGCACATCATTACTAAATGAAAGTTTAATTCCTTCCATCTCGAACAACTTCTCATATTGTTTTGTCAAAGCATTTTTGGGCTCTGTTAAAATTGCACGAAGCGTTTCTTTATCTAATGGCGACAAGTAAGTAATCATTGGCAAACGTCCAATCAACTCAGGAATTAGTCCAAATGTTTTTAAATCAGCAGGACTAACATACTGCATCAAATTACTTCTGTCAATTTCTTCTTTTTCTCCTTTTGCAGAAAATCCTAATGAATTAGTTTGTAAACGTCGAGAAATAATTTTGTCAATTCCATCAAAGGCTCCTCCACAAATAAACAAGATATGTTGTGTGTTGACAGATATCATTTTTTGCTCCGGATGTTTTCTACCTCCTTGCGGTGGAACATTAATGATTGTATTCTCTAACATTTTCAATAATCCCTGTTGAACACCTTCACCTGACACATCACGTGTGATACTTGGATTATCTCCTTTGCGTGAGATTTTATCAATTTCATCGATATACACAATCCCTCTTTCTGCAGCAGCCACATCGTAATCAGCAGCCTGCAACAAACGAGTTAAAACACTTTCTACATCTTCACCTACATAACCTGCTTCTGTTAAAACAGTAGCATCAGCAATACAAAAAGGAACCTTTAAAAGCTTTGCAATTGTACGAGCAAGTAACGTCTTTCCTGTTCCTGTTTCTCCTACCATGATGATATTCGATTTTTCAATCTCTACTTCATCTTTATCTTTTACTTTACTTTTATTTATTAAGCGTTTGTAGTGATTATAAACAGCCACCGACATTACCTTTTTAGCATGGTCTTGTCCGATTACATACTCATCTAAAAACTTTTTAATATCTGTAGGCTTTGGCAATGTAAGCGCAGACCCTAAGCTAGTTTTTAACTTTTGATCTTGCTCTTCACTAATAATATTTTGCGCCTGCGCTATGCACTGATCACAAATATGTCCGTTAATGCCGGCAATTAGCACATTAGCCTGGCTTTTATCACGGCCACAAAAGGAGCAAACGATATCTTGTTTTTGTTTCACGGTTAGGTGTATTTAAGGTAAAAGCCGAACACGATTGTAATCGGTTCGGCTAATTTAAGCAATATTTTACGGGTATTATTTAGTTCTGATTAATACTTCGTCAATCATTCCATATTCTTTCGCCTCTTGAGCTGTCATCCAGTAGTCACGATCTGAATCTTTCCAAACCTGATCGTAATCTTTACCACTATGCTTTGAAATGATTTCGTAAAGTTCTTTCTTCAACTTACCAATTTCACGAGCTGTGATTTCGATATCTGAAGCTTGTCCTTCAGCACCACCTAAAGGCTGATGTATCATTACGCGAGCATGTTGTAATGCGCTACGCTTTCCTTTTGTTCCGCAACATAAAAGAACTGCTCCCATTGAAGCTGCCATCCCAGTACAAACCATTGCTACATCTGGCTGGATGTATTGGATAGTATCATAGATTCCTAACCCTGCATAAACAGATCCACCTGGACTATTCATGTAGATAGTAATGTCGCGCTTTGCATCCGAAGATTCAAGAAATAATAATTGTGCTTGAATGATGTTTGCAACATAATCATTAATCCCTGTACCAAGGAAGATAATTCTGTCCATCATCAAACGTGAGAAAACATCCATTTGCGCGATGTTTAACTGACGCTCTTCGATGATTGTTGGAGAAATATAATCTGCATACACAGAATTAATGTAGCTACCTACTCCATTGCTGCTCATACCACGGTGCTTTACCGCGTATTTCATGAATTCATTACGAAAGTCCATAAGTGTGTTTTATGATTGTTTGTTATTAATGGTGATGATGTTGATGTTTGCTCATTAGATCGACAAACTCTTCATGCGTGATGCCTTTAACGTCCTTTTTAACAATTTGGTTCAGGTGTTCGAAAACTTTTCTTCCAGTTAAGTTTTCAATCACTCTTTGGATGTTACTCTGGTCTCCTAAATAACGCTTTACCATATCTCCTAAAGTCTCCTCATTTAATAAATGAGCTTGTCCGTAACGAAGATACTGATCTACTATTAACGACTTCGCGTAATTCTCAATTTCTTCAGGATTAATCTGCATATTATTGTCAGAGTAAATCTTGTTTTCAATCAGTCTCCATTTTAAATCGCGGGCATACTGATTATATTCACGAGCTAATTGCTCTTCAGTAATTTTATCGTTTGCCGACAATAACCAACGCTTTAAAAACTCGTCTGGTAATTGCAAATTAGCCTCATGTAATAATGTATCTTCTAATTCATGCTTTAATGAGTGCTCACTTTCATAACGGTATCCTTCTGCAATTTCAGATTTTACTTTTTCTCTGAAACCTTCGATATCTGTAACTGCACCATCGCCATATAATTGATCAAATAAATCAGTTGTCAATTCAGCATTTTCAACCTTATTGATTCTTTCAATCGTAAAGCGGAAGTTTTTATCATAGTTCGATAAATCTTCAGATTTCAATCCTAACATATACTTCACCTCATCCGCCGATTTCACTGCCTGAACTGGGTTAAAAGTAACTACATCCATTAGTTTTTTACCAATGAATTGAGGACGAACATCTGAATCGGTAATCTTATCTAATAAAATAAAACTTTGATTAGTGTGTCCTCCTTCAGCGATATTTCCATCAGCATCTAATTCCTGGAAGGTACCATAAACAGAGCATTCAGCATCTGAAATTTCAGGACTGATATACTTTCCATAACGACGTTGAATTTTTGAAATTTCATCATCAATTACTTTGCTATCAACAGTGATTTCATAAGTTGTAAATGTTTTTGATGGAGGTAGTGTAATATTTACCTCTGGCGCTAACCCCATTTCAAAAGCGAATTCAAAATCTGCAGGATTGTCTAACGACATTTCAAAATTATTATCAGGCTTTGGCATTGGGTTACCAAGAACCTTTATGTTGTTATCGTTAATATGCTTATCAACCGCATCTGAAACGATTTTGTTTAGCTCTTCAACTAATAATGACTTACCATACATTTTGCGAACAAGGCCTGGAGGAACCATTCCCTTTCTAAAACCTGGCATATTAACTTGTTTAGAGTACTTTTTAATGGCAGTATCCACCGCAGGCTTATAATCTTCTGGTGTAATCTGAACTTTTAAAACTGCGTTTAAACTGTCTACTTTTTCTTGAATAATATTCATTGGATATACTTTGTTTACTATTTGATTTACATTTAATAAAAGAAGGCAGCCGTGCTGTTGCAAAGCTGCCTTCCGTCCGATTTGTGCGCATGGAGGGACTCGAACCCCCACGCCGTGAAGCACCAGATCCTAAGTCTGGCGCGGCTACCAATTACGCCACATGCGCAAATCAGTGAATTATTCTATTACCTTGAATAATCTGGATGCAAAAATAATTATTTAAAGAACATAATGAAGAACAATTCTAAAATATCGAATAATTCTTTTGTTAATCGGGTCGCAAAAATAGCAATCATTGACTTATCTTTTGCAAATTCGCATCATCATTTTAAACTTTAATCAATAATAAAATGCTAAAAGTTATTCCATCTCAGCTAAAAGTATCTGAAATTCACCAATATATGTTGGATTCAATTGCACCTCGACCAATTGCTTTTGTTTCAACAATCGATAAAGAAGGACATGTAAACTTAAGTCCTTTTAGTTTTTTTAATGCATTTGGAGCCAATCCTCCTATTTTAATTTTTAGTCCTGCATTACGCGGTCGCGATGGTGCCACTAAAAACACCTTAGATAACATAAAGGATATCAAAGAATGTGTTGTAAACATTGTAGACTACAAAATGGTTCAGCAAATGTCACTTGCAAGTACAGAATACCCAAAGGGCGTTAACGAGTTTGTGAAGGCGGGCCTTACAGAAGAAAAATCCGAATTGGTATCACCTCCACGTGTAAAAGAGGCCCCTGTTCAAATGGAATGCATAGTTAAAGAGGTGATTTCTACTGGAGACAAAGGTGGAGCCGCGCAATTAGTCATCTGTGAAATTGTTATGATGCATATAAAGGAAGAAGTAATTGGAGAAGATGGCCGCATAGACCCTATTAAAATCGATCAGGTTGCAAGAATGGGGGGCAATTGGTATAGCAGAGCAGCAAAAGGCTTGTTCAGCATTCCTAAGCCATTAACCACATTAGGAATTGGTGTTGATCAATTACCTGCATCAATAAAAAACAGTACAATTCTTACAGGAAATGATTTGGGCGTGCTAGGAAACTCAGAGCGAATTCCCTCTGAAGAAGAAATTTCTGATTTTAAAAACAGAGAAGATGTGAAAAATTTTCTGAGCGCTTTAGAGGGAGATTCAGAGAATTTAACAACTGCAGTTCATATTGCAGCTCACAAACTACTCTCTGAAAACAAAATAAATGATGCATGGCTCTTACTAATGTGCATTGAAAAAAACTAGTTTTCTCCTCTGAAAAGAGCCTTTTTTAAAAACCATACTGGTTAGATTTTATTTTAGAAAACACTTTTTTTTTCTCCTCTGACATCAGAGGAGAAAATCAACAATGATTGTTAATAAATTTTCAGAGGGAGCCTCCTCTGAAAGAAACTTGCAATTATTTTAGCATCACTCAATCGTTAACACAATAACTAACATGGCAAAGAAAACTGCAAAGAAAGCAGCTCCTAAGAAGGCTGCTAAGAAAGCGGCTCCAAAGAAGGCTGCTAAGAAAGCTGCTCCTAAGAAAGCTGCTAAGAAAGCTGCTCCTAAGAAAGCTGCTAAGAAAGCTGCTCCTAAGAAAGCTGCTAAGAAGGCTACAAAAGCAAAAACTAAGCGTACACCAAACGCTGCTTTCATGAAGCCAATGAAAATCTCTGATACTTTAGCTGCGGTAGTAGGCAACAAGCCACTTCCACGTACTGAAGTTGTAAAAGCTTTATGGGCTTACATCAAGAAAAACAAATTGCAAGATCCAAAAGAGAAGCGTAACATCAACGCTGATGCTAACTTGCAAAAAGTATTCGGTGGAAAGAAAACAGTTTCAATGTTTGAAATGACTAAATTAGTTAGCAAGCATTTATCGTAATTCTACCTAATTACTTTATAAAAAAGGCGAACAACAGTTCGCCTTTTTTTATTTTTATTACTTTTAACAACCATTAAAAAACATACTATGCACGACCATCATGATCATCATATTGAAGAACATTTCACAAGTAGTGAATTAGTAAGAGATATTGTTATTGGAATGGCTGATGGATTAACCGTGCCATTTGCACTTGCAGCAGGTATAAGTGGTGCTGTAGATTCTAATTCAATCGTAATCACAGCTGGTGTTGCAGAAATTATTGCTGGCTCTATCGCAATGGGATTGGGTGGTTATCTAGCCGGAAAAACCGAGGTGGACCACTACGCTGCAGAGTTAAAGCGAGAGTATTATGAAGTAGATCATCTACCTGAAAGAGAAAAGCAAGAAGTTAAAGATGTACTAGGTCAATATGGAATTAGCATCGCAACGCAAAATCAAGTTGCTGAGGAATTATCACAGAACAAAGATAAATGGGTTGATTTCATGATGAAATTTGAATTAGGATTAGAAGAGCCACACCCTGATAGAGCAAAGAAAAGTGCATTTAACATTGCCGCTTCGTACATTGTTGGTGGATTTATACCATTGAGCGCTTACTTTTTTACTGATCATCCACATGAAGGAATAAAATATTCTGCAATCATCACACTTATTGCTTTAGCAGCATTCGGATATTTCAAAAGTAAAGTAACAGGACAGAACACATTGAAAGGAGCATTAAGAACAATGTTAGTTGGAGCTATTGCAGCTGCTGCAGCGTATTTTATTGCTACCTGGATTGACCAATCTTTTTAATTGATTGATTGCTTTACATCAAAAGCATCACGAAGTCCATTTCCTAAAAATGTAAAGGCCATTACTAAAATGGCAATTGCTATACCTGGTGCAATCGCAAGATAGGCTGCATCGACAACGATATATCCGTAATTTTCTTTAATCATCATCCCCCAACTTGGCATTGGAGGTTGCGCTCCTAAACCTAAAAAGCTTAATCCCGCCTCTAATAAAATAGCTGATGCAAAATTAGAAGCAGCAATAACAATCACAGGCCCCATAACATTAGGCAAAATATGTTTAAAGATAATTCGTGAGTTTTTAAATCCGAATGAACGTCCTGCTTCCACAAATTGTGCTTCTCGAAGACTAAAAAATTGACCACGCACCAAGCGAGTAACTTCCACCCACATTGTTAATCCGACCGCAATAAAAACCTGAACAAAGCCTTTTCCGAGCGCTAATGTTATTGCAACCACTAAAAGCAACGTAGGTATTGACCATACCACATTGACAAGCCATGTAATTATAGTATCTACAGCTCCTCGGTAATATCCGGCGAGCGCACCCAATGTAATTCCAATTATAAGTGAAATAAAAACCGCAATAAATCCGACAGAAATAGAAACACGTGAAGCTAAAATCAAACGACTAAACACATCACGACCAAACTTATCAGTACCCAATAAATATGTTTTTTTAGTCACATATTTTTCAATTCCATTTTGATCACAACTAACAAGATTTCTAATTGCTATTGACTGCCATTGAGCATCTTCATTACCTAATTCAATGTACAAAACGGAATCCTTTTGTAATTGAAATTTAGAAACAGGAATCAATTGAAATGTTTCTTCATGCCCGCCAAAAAAATCAGCTAAACCGTTTTTCTCATTGCTTCCAACAGACTTTACTGTAAGATAGTTAATTGCGCTTCCTGGAGATAACATACTTGCCTGTAAACACATTTGATTGGCAAACTTAGATTTGTCAGGAATGAACAGATACGAAAATACAGCTAGAAAAAATGTAAAAACTACTACTGCTAAACCAAACATCGCAAAACGATTTTTCTTAAACCGTTTCCAAACAATATTTCCAAGTGACTTTGATTGCTCTTGCATTGAAAAGCAATATTATTGTTTTTATCAATATAATCGTTTGATCAATTAGAACAATTGCAACTAGGAGAAAACAACACCTTTGTATCTGGCAATAGTGTTTCAATTTGAGTTTGTTCATCATTAGAAAAAAGAATACCGCGCAACTCAAGTACTTGAAGATTATGCAAATTTTTCATTTCTTCAGGAATGGCTTCTAGTTCATTATCCCACATTTCAAGAACCTGCAAGTTTTTCATTAGCCCCATTTCATGAGGAAGATTTTCAATCAGATTTCTATTCAATCCCAAATAATAGATGTTTTCTAATTTACCTATTGAAGCAGGAAGTTCTACCAAATCATTATTACTTAAGTCGAGGTATTGCAAATTCACCAGATCACCTATCCATGAAGGAATGTCTTTCAAATTGTTTTTCTCCAACTTAAGCCATTGTAGATTGGGCAACTTTTTAATGTCTTCGGGAACAACTTTCAATTTTTTCTTGCTTAAATCAAGAGCGAAAACCGAGTCAGCATTACTCAATGCAAAGTTCAGATCTTTATAAACCTTCTGTTGAGAGAGGGTGAGCGAATCCAATAAATTCTGAGCGCCAACATCCTTTGCTAAAAGCCCAAGGAGAAAAACAAAAATGATTTTTTTAATGCTCACAATGATTTTTTATTAATCGAAAATCGATATTTAATTTTAAAATGACAATCCTTGTACGTCAAATCACGAAAGTTGTTCGATTGCAACCGCTATATCTGACTTAATTTGATTCACTAAATCATTTATCACTTCGAATTTACGCTGACCTCTAATAAAATCAACAAACTCAATTTTCAAATTTTGATTGTATAAATCCTGATTAAAATCCAAAATATGAACTTCAATTGACTTTTTAGAATCATTAAATGTAGGACGGTTTCCTATACTTACTACACACTTGTGCTTCGTACTATCTACGTATGCAAAGGCCGAATAAACCCCATCGCAAGGAATTAATTTATTATTATCGCTCAAGTAAATATTCGCTGTAGGAAAACCTAGAGTCCTGCCTACTTGATTACCTTTTACCACTTCACCTGACAAAGCATAATTATAAGATAAAAGTTGATTGGCAAGGTTGATGTCTCCAGTTAAAAGTGCATTCCTGATTTTTGTAGAACTTACCACTACCTCCTCGATATCTTGCTCGGGGATTTTTTCTACATCAAATTTAAATTCAGAGGCCAACTTAAGCAATTCCTCAAAATTTCCCTGACGTTTATGTCCAAATTGGTGATCATACCCAACGACCATTCGTTGCATATTTATTTTTCGAATCAAATAATCTTCAACAAATGTTGGATGATTCAACTTTGAAAAATCTAATGTAAAAGGCTGAACGATTAAATGTTCAATTCCAATAGATGCTAATAATTCTATTTTCTCTGTTACTGTGCTTAAAAGACGTAAATCGGTTTGTTCGGGGAATAAAACGGCTCGGGGATGTGGATGAAATGTCATCACAACCGCATGACCATTGATACTCTTTGCAGCATCTATTAGGCGATTTAATATTTTACGATGTCCATAATGCACCCCGTCAAACGTCCCCATCGTTAAAACGACCCCATCTAATTTCGGGAATTCATCAACGCCGTAATATACTTTCATCGCTTATTTTCAGTCACTTAGATGGATTAAATCTGCTTTTCAACATTAACGCAAATATTGTCAAAAAGTTTAAGTGGTCAAATTTAGAATTTATATTGGAGTTTAGGGCTTTTTACCTACTTTTGCACCCTGATAAAATAACCCCCTAATATTTCCTATCGAAATGAATAAAGGAAAAATAGTACAAGTAATCGGTCCAGTGATCGATGTTAGCTTTGAAGGCGAAGGAAGTGCTTTGCCAAACATTCTAGAAGCATTAGAAATTAACCGTCCGAACGGACAGAAAATCATTTTAGAGTGCCAACAGCATATCGGTGAGGACACCGTTCGTGCTATTGCGATGGACTCTACAGATGGTTTAGTTCGTGGAATGGATGTAATTGCAACTGGTTCGGCTATTAAAATGCCAACAGGAGATGCAATCAAAGGTCGTCTTTTCAACGTTGTTGGAGAGGCTATCGATGGTATCAATACAGTTTCAAACGAAGGTGGATTACCAATTCACCGTGAAGCTCCGAAATTCGAAGATTTATCTACGGAGTCGGAAGTACTTTACACAGGTATTAAAGTTATCGACTTATTAGAGCCTTACTCAAAAGGTGGTAAGATTGGTTTGTTTGGTGGTGCCGGTGTAGGTAAAACAGTATTGATCATGGAATTGATTAATAACATCGCTAAAGGATATGCTGGATTATCAGTATTTGCTGGTGTTGGTGAGCGTACTCGTGAGGGTAACGATTTATTACGTGAGATGATTGAATCAGGCGTAATTAAATACGGAAAAGAATTCCAGCATGGAATGGAAAACGGCGACTGGGATTTATCTAAAGTTGACGTTAAAGAATTAGCTCAGAGTCAGGCTACATTAGTATTCGGACAGATGAATGAGCCTCCTGGAGCTCGTGCTCGTGTGGCTTTATCAGGATTAACAGTTGCGGAATATTTCCGTGATGGTGATGAGAAATCTGGTGGACGTGATATCCTATTCTTTATTGATAATATCTTCCGTTTCACGCAGGCAGGTTCTGAGGTATCGGCTTTATTAGGTCGTATGCCATCAGCGGTAGGTTACCAACCTACTCTTGCAACGGAGATGGGATTAATGCAAGAGCGTATTACTTCAACTAAGCGTGGTTCAATTACTTCAGTACAGGCGGTTTATGTACCTGCTGATGACTTGACCGATCCAGCTCCTGCCACAACTTTCAGTCACTTAGATGCTACCACAGTATTAAGTCGTAAGATTGCCGAATTAGGAATTTACCCTGCGGTGGATCCATTAGATTCTACATCACGTATCTTAACTCCTGCGGTATTAGGTGATGACCATTACAACACAGCTCAAAGAGTAAAAGAAATTTTACAGCGATATAAAGAATTACAAGATATCATCGCAATCCTTGGTATGGATGAATTAAGCGACGAAGATAAATTGACAGTACACCGTGCTCGTCGTGTTCAACGTTTCTTATCTCAACCTTTCCACGTTGCAGAGCAGTTCACAGGACTTAAAGGAGTATTAGTTCCTATTGAAGAAACTATCAAAGGATTTAAAATGATCCTTGCTGGTGAAGTAGATGAGTATCCTGAAGCAGCTTTCAACTTAGTTGGAACTATTGAAGATGCTATTGAAAAAGGTAAAAAATTATTAGCTGACGCAAAATAATCTCACATATGTTTTTAGAAATTATAACACCAGATAAAAAGATTTTTGAAGGAGAAGTCGATTCTGTATCAGTACCAGGATCTAAAGGATCTTTTCAAATGTTGAATAACCATGCTTCTATTATTTCCACTTTAATCAATGGAAAAGTAAAAGTAAATAGTAAGAACGGGGAAGAATCTTTTGATGTTAAAGGCGGTGTTGTTGAAATGCTAAACAACAAAGTAATTATTCTTGCTGAATCGGTTTAATAAACCAACCAAATAAAAAAGAAGAGCGATGCCTTAGGGTGTCGCTTTTTTTTTGAAACTATTCACCCCAATTTTGACACTACCTGCAACCATTATTAAGCCTTGTTAAATTTATTCGTTATATTTGATTAGATGAAAAAATACTGCTGCCTAATTTTATTCTTTTATATACCGTTGCTTTCGCATGGGCAGCTTACAACTTCATCAGCTAATACAGTGAATTTCTTAATTCAAAATGTACTTGTTGGTTCACCCTCCGTTTATGTATCTAATATTACTTATAATGGTGCGCCAACTGCAAGAGGCACCTTCAATTGTGCAGGAGCATGTAATGTAGGAATTTCAAGCGGTGTATTGTTGACTACAGGAAGTGTGAATGCAGCCATCGGGCCGAATAATGCTACGGGAGCTGGACAAGGTAATAACACACCTGGAGATCCTGACTTATTAGGTTTAGCACCTAATTCTAATAATCCAATTGATGCGGCTGTTTTAAAATTTGATTTCATGGTTCCCAACGACTCCATAAAATTCCGATATGTGTGGGGCTCTGAAGAATATCATGACTATGTATCTACAAATTGCAATGACGTTTTCGGCTTTTTTGTAAGTGGACCAAGAATAACAGGAAAAAAGAATATTGCATTAATACCTGGAACAACAACACCAATCAGTATTAACAATGTTAACAACGGACAATCATTTGCAGGTCCTAGTGCAGGACCTTGTACCAATTGTCAATATTTCGTAGATAATTTTGGAAGTAATACCCTTCAATACGATGGTATGACCACGGTATTAACTGCAGGGACAGATGTTTGTCCTTGTGAAGTATACACACTTAAATTAGCAACACAAGACTTTTGCGATCCTAATTTCGACTCAGGAGTTTTTTTTGAAGGAGGAAGCTTTCAACCTTCAGGTGAAATTCCAATTTTAAATGCAATAACTGGTCAAGCAATCGCTGCTACAGACACCGTATTTATTTGCCCTGGTGATTCGTTCCCTGTTACATTACCGGCTTGTCGAAATCCAATTTGGTCTACAGGCGACACAACAATGACTTTATGGATTACTCAACCAGGAACCTATTATGGAACGATTAGTAATACAATCGGAGCAAGTTTCTGTTTTGCTTTCTCTACTATTATTCAAGTTGCGAGTACAACACCCAACGCAACAATAGCTGTTAATGGGAATTTAAATTTATGTCCTAATGATAGTGTTGTTTTAACTGCATCAACAGGCACAACTTATTTATGGTCGAATGGTGCAACTACACAAAGTATTGTAGTACATAATGCGGGCACCTATTCATGCACGGTAAGCTACAATGGCTCATGCGATGCATTTACAAATCCGGTAATTATTACACAAAGTGGAACACCTGCAGTAATAAATACTTCAGGACCTTTAACATTTTGCAGTGGTGGAAGTGTCACTTTAAGTGCAGCTGCAGCTCCGAATTATCAATGGTCGAATGGGGCGAATACATCATCCATAACAGTAAACTCTTCAGGAACGTATACGCTTACCGTTAGTGACAATGGGTGTTTTGCAAATTCATCTGTTAATGTTATTGTAAATCCTAACCCTACACCATTAATTACAGGTCCGATTAATTCATG
>CAINEC010000157.1 GCA_903847585.1 uncultured Bacteroidota bacterium | reverse complement strand
TTACGACGAATCATTTCAGCATGTCGCTTACCTATATGTCCACAACCTATAACTGCAAATTTTATTTTGCTATTCTGATAATCTCTCATTTTATAACTTGGTTACTAAATTATTTTTAAGCTGGTATTTTTCATTGCTCTCTGGACAAACAGCAATGCCGTCAGCATCAAATTTTAGTTTATGTCCATATTCACTCATCCAACCTGTTTGTCGTGCAGGATTTCCAATCACTAATGCGTAATCAGGAACATTCTTCGTTACCACTGCACCAGCGCCAATGAAAGCAAACGCGCCAATATCATGTCCGCACACAATAGTAGCATTAGCACCAATCGATGCACCTCTTTTTACTGTTGTCTTTAAATATTGATCTCTTCTGTTAACGGCACTACGCGGATTAATCACATTTGTGAAAACCATACTTGGTCCTAAGAAAACATCATCTTCACAAATTACTCCTGTGTAGATAGAAACATTATTCTGAACTTTTACATTGTTACCTAATATCACTTGCGGCGATACAACTACATTTTGTCCGATATTGCAATTCTCTCCAATTTCACAATTAGGCATGATATGCGAGAAGTGCCAGATCTTAGTTCCTTTTCCGATTTTGCATCCTTCATCAACGATAGCAGAAGGGTGTACTGAGTAATCCATGTTTTTATTTTTATGCGAAACGATGTGCTGTTTTATTTAACTCTTCAGGAGGAAGATTCTTGAAGTATTCATAAGTGATTCTAAGTCCTTCTTCTCTACTTACTTTCGGTTCCCAACCTAAAATTTCTCTTGCTCGTGAAATATCTGGTTTGCGTTGCTTAGGATCATCTTGTGGCAATGGCTTCGTGATTAATTGCTGCTTCGTGCCCGTTAACTTGATAATCTCTTCACCAAATTCACGAATAGTAATTTCTTGCGGATTACCAATGTTAACTGGGTAAACATAATCACTCATTAACAAACGATAAATTCCTTCGATCAAATCATCAACATAACAAAACGAACGTGTTTGTGATCCATCACCAAATACAGTTAAGTCTTCACCACGCAATGCTTGTCCGATAAACGCAGGTAATACACGTCCATCATTCAGGCGCATACGCGGACCATAAGTATTAAAGATTCTCACAATTCTTGTTTCAAGATTATGATAGGTATGATAAGCCATTGTAATCGCCTCTTGAAAACGTTTTGCTTCATCATAAACACCACGAGGTCCAATCGGATTTACATTACCCCAATAATCTTCTGTTTGAGGATGTACTGTAGGGTCACCATAAACTTCACTCGTAGATGCAACAAGAATTCTCGCTTTCTTAACCTTTGCAAATCCTAATAGATTATGGGTTCCTAGTGAACCCACTTTTAAAGTTTGAATAGGAATTTTTAAATAATCAATCGGACTAGCAGGAGAAGCGAAGTGTAAAATATAATCTATTCTTCCAGGTACATGTACGAACTTACTTACGTCATGGTGGTAGAATTCAAATTCTTTTAGTTTAAAAAGATGTTCGATGTTTTTTAAATCGCCAGTAATGAGGTTATCCATTCCAACAACATCAAATCCTTCACGAATAAAACGATCGCATAAGTGAGAACCTAAAAATCCAGCAGCGCCCGTAATTAAAACTCTTTTCTTTTCCATTGTAATTAGTTTGATTTTACCACGTCTCTACCAACGCTGTTGTAATAATATCCTAAATCGTTCATTCGTTGTAAGTCGTATAAGTTTCTTCCATCGAATATTACTTTCGACTTCATCAAGCCATTCATTTTTTCAAAATCAGGTGTTCTGAAAACTGACCATTCAGTTGCAATGATTAAAGCGTCTGCTCCATTTAAAGCATCGTATTGATCATTGGTGAATTCAATTTTATCACCTAATAATTTTTTCACGTTTGGCATAGCCTCAGGATCAAAAGTAGAAATCGTAGCTCCTGCTGCTAATAATTCACGAATGATGTATAATGCTGGTGCCTCACGAATATCATCAGTATCTGGTTTAAAAGCTAATCCCCATAATGCGAATTTCTTTCCTTCGATTTGATTGTTGTAAAACGATTTGATTTTTTCTACGATGGTTGTTTTCTGTTTTTCGTTAACAGTCATCACCGAATTTAAAATCTGAAAATCGTAGTTGTATTCATTTGATGTTTTTGCTAACGCTTGCACATCTTTCGGAAAACAACTTCCTCCATATCCAATTCCAGCAAATAAAAATCGTTTTCCAATTCTATCGTCAGATCCAATTCCAATTCGTACAGAATCAACATTAGCACCTACACGCTCGCAAAGATTGGCAATCTCATTCATGAAAGTGATTTTTGTTGCAAGGAATGCATTAGCTGCATACTTTGTTAACTCTGATGAACGCTCATCCATGAAATAAATCGGATTCCCCTGACGTACGAACGGAGCGTATAAATCACTCATAATTTTTTTAGCCTTTTCGCTGTTCGTTCCAATAACTACGCGATCTGGCTTCATGAAATCATCCACTGCAAATCCCTCTCTTAAGAACTCAGGATTTGAAATTACATCAAACTCACATGTTGCATTTTCAGCAACTGCAGCACGAACTTTCTCTGCTGTGCCAACAGGAACTGTGCTCTTGTTGATGATGATTTTATAATCAGTAATAATTTTTCCTAATTGTTTTGCAACTCCTAAAACGTACGATAAATCAGCTGATCCATCTTCTCCCGGAGGTGTTGGTAATGCTAAGAAAATAATAGTTGCATCTTTAATTGCCTCTTCAAGGTTGGTTGTGAAAACTAATCTGTTTTGTTTAATGTTTCGCTCGAATAATACATCTAGGTGTGGTTCGTAAATCGGAATGATTCCATTCTTCATTTTCTCCACTTTGTTCGCATCGATATCTACACACGTTACATGATTCCCGTTTTCTGCGAAACAGGTTCCGGTCACCAATCCTACGTATCCTGTTCCTACAACTGCTATATTCATTCTTGTTTGTTTTTAAAAAGTCGCTTTTTTACTGACTTATTCAGTTATTGTTTCAATTTATTTCAATACTATTTGTTTACAAATTCTAATACTGAATCGGTAACGTATTGTAAGTCGTCTGTTGTTAATTCAGTATGCATAGGCAATGAAATAACGTTAGCGCATAAATGTTCAGTTACAGGGAAGTCGCCTTGCTTGTAACGCGGATCCGTATACGCCTTTTGCATATGAAGAGGAATAGGGTAGTAGATCATGCTCGGAATTCCTTTTGTCTCTAAGAAACTTCTTAATTCCGCTCTGTCAACTCCGTTTAAAACTAATGTGTATTGATGAAACACATGTGTCGAGTCCTTCTGACGAGCAGGTGTTTTAATCATCGGATGATTGGCAAATGCATTGTCGTAGAAAGCAGCAGCCTTCTGACGGGCAGCGCAATATTCGTTTAAGTGAGGCAGTTTAACTCTTAAAATGGCAGCTTGCATACTGTCAAGGCGTGAGTTAACTCCAATATCATCATGCACATACTGCACCGACTGACCATGGTTAGCAATCATTCTTAATCGAGCTGCTAATTGATCATCGTTTGTGAAGATTGCTCCACCATCGCCCATGCAACCTAAGTTTTTAGAAGGGAAGAAGGATGTGGTTCCGATTGTTCCAATCGTTCCAGCTTTATGCATACTTCCATCAGCCATTTTATAATCGGCACCAATTGCCTGAGCTGTATCTTCTATCACAAACAAGTTGTGCTTCTTCGCGATTTCCATCACTCGTTGCATATCTGCACATTGTCCGAAAAGATGAACTGGAACAATCGCTTTTGTCTTAGGAGTAATTGCTTTTTCAATTGCTTCGCAATCAATCGTGAAATCATCGCTATAAACATCCACTAAAACTGGTTTCAATTGAAGCAAGGCAATAACTTCAGCAGTTGCTACATAGGTAAAACTTGCAGTGATTACTTCGTCACCAGGTTTTAAGTCCAGTGCCATCATCGCAATCTGCAATGCATCTGTACCATTTGCACAAGGAATAACATGCTTTACTCCCATGTAGTCTTCTAATTCTTTCGCGAATGTTTTTACTTCAGGCCCGTTGATGTAAGCCGAAGAGGTAACAACGTTCAATATTGCTTGGTCGATTTCATTTTTGATTTTGTGATACTGACTTAACAAGTCAACCATCTGCATTTTTTTAACTGCTTCCATTTTCAATTTTTTAATGATTTTTGATGGGCATAGTATACCCCTTAAAATAACTCTGCGAAGATAGTATTTTACTCTTAAAAGCCGCCCGGTTTATGTCTTGAATTTTAGTAATTTTGAGGAATGAAAAAGCCAATTCTGACTTTGATATTGTTTTGCTTCGGATTCTACGGGGTAAATGCGCAGTCAAGTGTTAAAGATTCAGTCATAAAATGTGTCTTAGTGTCGCCCTCGTTTTCGATTCAAATCCCTGGTGGGGATATGGCTAATCGCTTTGGAACTAACTCGACAGTAGGTATTTCTGTAGGTTTAAAAAATAAAAAAAACTGGACTTTTTCACTCGAAGGGAACTTTATTTTCGGTACGCAAATCAAGGAGACTTCCATCTTTTCAAACCTGACTGTTGATGGCGGTTATATCATTGGAAGCGATGGTTTGTACGCCGACATCCGTGCTTATGAGAGAGGTTATACCGTATTCGCTAACGTCGGAAAAATCATCCCCTATAAAGGACCTAACCCCAACTGCGGAATTTTTCTTCAGGCCGGTGCTGGCTTTTTGCAGCATAAAATAAGAATAGAAGATAAGAAAAATGCAGTTCCCGCATTACAGGGTGATTACCTTCAAGGGTACGATCGATTAACAAACGGAATTGCGTTAAGACAATTCATCGGTTATGCATATTTAGGCAATAAAAGATTAGTTAACTTTTTTGGAGGGCTCGAATTCGTAGAGGGATTTACTCAAGGGAAGCGCAATTTTAATTACAGTACAGGACTTTCAGATACTGGAAGTCGTTTCGATTTATTGATGGGTATTAAACTTGGCTGGATAATGCCATTCTACAAACAAGCACCTGAAAAATTTTATACGTATTGATGAGTTTTCTTTGGCCTATTTATTACTTGGGTATACAACTTTATCGCTTGTCGATTAAGGTTGCAGCACGCTTTAATGATAAGGCCTATCAGTGGTTAAATGGACGAAGGCAGCTTGCTCCTGTATGGAAAAAATTAAAGGATATTCAAGAGCAACGAATATGGGTGCATTGTGCGTCGCTTGGTGAATTTGAACAAGGCAAACCGTTGATAGAAGCTTTAAAAGAGGCTTATCCAGATCATAAAATTGTACTTACTTTTTTTTCTCCTTCGGGATATAATGTTAGAAAGAATACTCCTGTAGCGGATTATGTTTTTTATATGCCGTTGGATGGGCCATCTGCATCACGCCGATTTATAAAAGCAATTCAACCTAAAATGGTGTTTTTTGTCAAGTATGAGTTCTGGTATTTTTATGGACGCTACCTGGCAAAAAAGAAAATACCTTTTTTCTGTGTTTCTGCAATTTTCAGAGAGAATCAGGTGTTTTTTAAATGGTATGGAGGGTTTTTCAAGCAGATGCTGATGAGATATAATCATTTGTTTGTACAAGATCAGGCATCGTTGAAGTTGCTTTATAAAAAGGCAATCGCAAAAGTTACTGTTGCAGGTGACACTCGCTTTGATGCCGTCAGTAAAATAGCAGCCGAACACAAGAGTATAGCAGATGTTGAAGTGTTCAAGTCCGACAGAAAATTAATTGTTATTGGCTCGTCTTGGAAGGCTGATATGCATGTGGTTGAGAATTGGATTGATGCAGTAGCTGATGGTTTTTGTTTCGTCATTGCACCGCATGAAATCAAAGACGAGGATATTCGTGAAGTTGAAAGTAAGTATAACGGTATGACTATCCGTTATTCGAAAATCGATAACAAACCACTGAAAGATTTTAAAATTTTAATCATCGATAATGTTGGATTGTTATCTCGTATTTATCGCTATGCCGACTATGTTTACATAGGAGGTGGCTTTGGTGTAGGTATTCATAATATCCTAGAAGCAGCTGTTTATGGGGCACCCATATTTTTCGGACCGAACTATAAAAAGTTCAACGAAGCGGTTGAACTCGTTAAATTAAAAAGTGCTTTCACTGTGCAAGATTCAAAAGATTTACTTTCTGTTTTTAATGAATTGAAATCTGATCAAATAAAGTATAATCAGGTATGTGAATCGAACAAGAAGTTTGTTGAGACTCGCAAAGGAGCAACAAAAATCATCGTTGATTATTTAAAAATTAACGGTATTTCTTAAGCTTATCGAAGTACGTACATCCGATAACTATCTAGTTTAATCAATACAAAAAGAAGTATTGTAAAGCTCCACAACGACGATCCTCCGTAACTAAAAAATGGCAGTGGAATTCCAATTACAGGCGCAAGCCCGATGGCCATTCCAACATTTACCATCACATGAAAAAAGATAATCGATGCAACGCCATAAGCATAAATACGTGTGTAGGATGACCGTTGACGTTCAGCAATAAACAAGATGCGATACAAGAGCGCAAGGAACATTAATAGTACGACAGTGGTTCCAACAAATCCCCATTCTTCCCCAACAGTACAAAATATAAAATCTGTGCTTTGCTCTGGAACGAAGTCGTATTTTGTCTGTGTGCCTTGCAAATAACCTTTTCCCAAAAAACCACCTGAACCAATTGCAATTAACGATTGGTTTACATTATAACCAGCACCTTTAGGGTCCGACTTCTTACCTAACAATACTTCTATTCTTTCTCTTTGATGTGCTTGTAAAACTTTGTTGTATGCATAGTCTACAGAAAAAATGGCACCGCAGCACATTGATGTTATGACAACAATCGTAATTAAGTTTTGCTTCGATTTGCGCATTAAGAGATACGCCAACAAGCCAATTCCGCCTATGACACCAATTAAAATCTTTGCTGGTACCATTAATGCCAAAACAAATAATACGGCTCCTAAAAATCCGAAGATTAAAAAGTTTTGTGATAATCCTTCGCGGAATAAAACGAATATAAAAGCACAAAATACTAAAGCCGATCCCGTATCATTTTGTAATAAGACAAAGGCCATCGGAATTAAAATGATAGCTCCTGCGGTTAACTTAGTTTTTGTATCCTGCATCCGAATATTCAATGTGCTTAAGTATTTGGCTAATGCCATACTGGTGGCAAATTTTGCAAATTCAGAAGGCTGTAGTTTGAATGAACCAATTTCAATCCATGACCTCGCACCCTGCACATTTTTTGCAACTGCTAGAACAACTAATAATAAAAGTAAAACGGATGCGTATGTAGGATAGGAGAAGGAAGCGAAAAATTTTCCATCAATTACTAATATAGCCATACCTATTAATAAGGATGTTCCAATCCACATCAGCTGCTTCCCATAATTCTGGCTCATATCG
>CAINEC010000156.1 GCA_903847585.1 uncultured Bacteroidota bacterium | reverse complement strand
GGGTATCCGTCGTACTGACGATAGATTAAACAGATTTCATTCTGTTTTACTTTTTTTACTTTTTTACCTGTTGAGTATTCCTCAATGATGCGGTAAGTTGAACGAGTTCCCATAATAGATTTTTTTTTGTGATTAATATTATAGTACAAAGATAATACTTTTTTATTACCTACCAAATTTATTTATAAGTTTTTTAAAAAAATATTTGCCGGCGACATGCATAATCCTAAACATTACTGGGGTGTAATACGGATCTGATCGGCGCATGATCTGCAGAACTGGCTAAACATTACTGGGATTTACCCCAGTAAACTTCAGCGCTGGTCCAGTGCAGCTACAGTGCACAGCAAAAAAAATCCCCACCTTTCGGTGAGGACATTTATTAAAGTTCAATAACAAATTTATTCTTTGTTAACTTACTTCGAACTCGTTTATATTTGAGTCCAACGATTACATTCTTTTTATCTTTGTACCTCATATCGTACAAATCCCCATCGATTACTTTCCTATCCCAAAATACTTTAGGTACCTTATTAAAAACAACCGCCACCCTTATGTTATTATTTAACATTGTATGACACTCATTTAAATTGTGACCGCTATAGGAGAAAGTTAAATCGTAGTTCTTATACTTCTTTAATAGTTCGACTCTTTTAGGAACCTTTGTATAATCGTAGAACTGAATGTGTTGGAAATATTGTAATATATTAACGGGTTTATCATTTACATGAAGATAAAACGATTCAGGTGTTATATCTGATGTATTATTCAAACGAACTGAAAATTTATATCCTAACTTCTTAGCTTTCAATTCAGTTGATTTGATTTCGTCAAACATCCAATTGACAAAAAATTCCCTGTGTTCAAAAAACAATTTAGTTTTTGCAATTCGTGAACGATTAATTTTATCGTCCTCCATGTTCATCGTGTTCATCCCTGATTCATTCAAACATAACTTTGTACATTCTTTTGTTCTCATAGGACAAACCTCGTAGCCACTCATTTTTGCAGGAGCTAAGTACAAACTATAGGTTAGTTCATTGTACTTGAATGCCTTCTGATGCTTCGTCGTCATATTAACGGAACCTAAATAGGATATCCCTGTTAATCTTTTTGCTTGCGCTTTAGTAGTGTAAATCATGTGTTTATTTTTTAGTGTACACAAATATACAACTAATACTTTTATATTCCAAATTTATTTTTAAAAACATTTCTTGAGTTAGCGCATGCGCGCAGCACTGGTCTAACTTTACTGGGGTAATACAAAGGCAGATCACGCTGCAGATCGCAGCTCACATAATTACTGGGATGTCCCCAGTAAACTTCAGCGCTGGTCCGGGCTGTGTTTGCGCTGATGGTAATACATAAAAAAAGGTGAACATTTCTGTCCACCTTCTTATTCACTAATCACACACTAAAAACTATTCTTCTTTGGTGTTGTCCCAAATCATATCACCAACGGGTTCGTAATACAACTCCTCCGTAGATGCTCCACCATTTTCTTTTACTGACATTATTTCAATAGTACAATCAATTTGTTGCCAAGGTATTTCAGAATGATGAGTATTTTCAACAAACTTAATTGCCAATTCCTTTGCCTCCTCCAATGAGTTAGCTTCAATTTCAAAAGGTGTACGATACCAATCTGTAACCTTTGTGTCGATGTAAAAATCGTAGGTTTTCATTTTATTATTCTTTAATAGTTAATAAATCTGCACAATCACATAAACCAGCAACATCCATTTCGAGTAATCCGAAGTTGTATTCATCACTATCTTCTCCCATACATACACCATTGAACCATACCACATCGTTCTCCATTGTAATACTTGTAATCGTATAGTAGTAAGTGAAGTCGTGTTTACCAATGTAGGTTGCCTGTGGATAATCCCATAGTTTATCCGAGAAGTCATCTGACTCAATCTCCTCTTGTGTTGCAAACTCATAACGACCACCATTGTTCTTTAAGAACTCAACAATGTACTTGGTACTCTCATCTCTTAATTCTTGATACTTTCTTGTGAAGTCTGACATATTATTCTTTTTTAATGTTATCCCAAATTACATCTCCAACGGGTTCGTAATACAATTCCTCCGTACATTCTCCACCATTATCTTTTACAGACATTGGTTCGATGGTACAATCAATTTGTTCCCAGGGGATTTCTCCGTGATGGTCATTCTCAACAAATTTAATTGCCAATTCTTTTGCTGATTCCAATGAGTCAGCTTCAATTTCAAAAGCAGTACGATACCAGTCAGTTACCTTTGTATCAAGGAAAAAGTTAAATGTCGTTAGGGTCTGTTCCATTTTCTATTGATTTTTTAATTGATAAAATAAGT
>CAINEC010000155.1 GCA_903847585.1 uncultured Bacteroidota bacterium | reverse complement strand
GCTTGTTACGAAACTGCTTCATTCAATTCATCAACTTGCGTTTGGGATGTTACAGGATCTCAACCGTCAATGCCAACATTAGCTTGTTATGAGACAGCATCATTCAACACATCAACTTGTGCTTGGGTAGTGACAGGTTCTCAACCTGCAATGCCAACATTAGCTTGTTATGAAACAGCTTCGTTTAATTCATCAACATGTCAGTGGGATGTTACAGGAACACAGCCTGCAATGCCATCATTAGCTTGTTATGAAACTGCTTCATTCAACACAACAACTTGTAACTGGGATGTAACAGGAACAATTCCAACAACTCCAACACTTGCTTGTTACGAAACTGCTTCATTCAATTCATCAACTTGCGTTTGGGATGTTACAGGAACTCAACCTGCAATGCCAACACTTGCTTGTTATGAAACAGCATCTTTCAACACATCATCATGTGCTTGGGTAGTATCAGGTTCTCAACCTGCAATGCCAACATTAGCATGTTATGAGACTGCAACTTGGAATGGAACTACTTGTCAGTATGACATCACTGGATCTCCAGCAGCTGCGATTGTAACCAATGCTTCTGTCTGCGACACCTATACATGGTCGGCTAACGGACAGGTATATACGCAATCAGGAACTTATTCTTACAACTCAAATTGTCAGGATTATACATTGAACTTAACAATCAATATTACGCAAACATATTATGCTGATGCCGATGGTGACGGATATGGTAATGCTGCAACTTCAACAACATCATGTACAGGAGCGCCTACAGGTTATGTAAGCAACTCAACAGACTGTGATGATAACGCATCTAGTGTATATCCAGGTGCAATAGAAATATGCTTCAACAATATCGATGACGATTGCGACGGACAAATAGATGAATTCTGTGTATGTACAAATCCTTCTACAGCTAATGCAGGAACTAACTTGAATGCTTGCCAAGGAGTTGCAATTACATTAAACGGATCTATTGGTGGTGGTGCTTCTACAGCTACATGGACAACTTCAGGTACAGGTACATTCTCCAATGCAAATGCATTAAATGCTACTTACACTCCTTCATTAGCAGATGCTACTGCAGGATCTGTAACATTGACATTAACAACTGATGCCGTTCAACCTTGTACACCAGCTACTAGTTCAATTACTGTTAACGTAACAGGATTGCCAGCTAACGCCGGTGTAATTACAGGTCAAGCAAATATCTGTAAGCCACTAAGCAATGTATTTACTTATTCGATTGCTCCAGTTGCAGGTGCTACTTCATACACATGGAATGTTCCTACAGGAGTTTCAATTCAAGGATCGGCTACAGGAAATAGTATTGATGTAAAATTCTTAGATGCTTATGTTCAACCAGGATTAAATGGTAATATCTGTGTAACTGCTAACAATGCTAATAGCTGTTTCAGTTCACAACCATCTTGCATGACAATTTCTGTAAACGTTTCTGCGCCTAATCAGCCAGCTTCAATTCAAGGTCCATATACTGCATGTCCGGGAGACACAGGAACTCATACTATTCCTGTAGTAGCAAGAGCTTCAGTATATAATTGGACAATTCCAAATAACACAACACTTGTATCAAGCAATGCAAACACAATTCTTATTGCTTACGGACAAGCATTCACGAGTGGACCAATCACTGTAAATGTTTCTAACTCTTGCGGTGTAAGCAATACGCGTATGAGAACTATAGTTCCAACCGTATTAGCTGCTCCAGATTCTATATTTGGCCAACGTGATAGTATGTGTACCGTATCAAATACAAGAACTTACAAAATCAATAAAGTAAATGGTGCATTAAGTTATGTATGGACAGTTCCAGCAGGTACTTCAATTATTGGAAGTTCAAATGACACATCGATTGTAGTTGACTTCTCAAGTGGATCATTCACTTATGGAAAAATTACTGCAGCTGGTGTTAATACTTGCGGTATTGGAAATGCAAAAATCGCATACTTGAATTCTTATGAATACAAAGATTCAGCATGTATCCAATATACATTACCATGGAGTACAGTTGTAACGGCATCAGGCGATTATAGCTATGTATACAGTGGTAGTACAGGTTGTGACTCAACAGTAATTGCTCACATCACCATCTTCTCTCCTACTAGCAGCGAATTTACTGCAACAGGTTGCGATAGCTATCAATTACCATGGAGTACTACTGTTACAAGTAGTGGCGATTACACTCACAACTATACAACTACAAAAGGTTGCGACTCATTAGTAACTGCACATATTACAATTGTTAATTCAACAAGCAACACAACAGTGGCAAGTGCATGTGACAACTATACTTGGTCTGTAAATGGAACAACGTATACACAAACAGGAAACTATTCATCAGTTACTGGATGTCATACAGAAATCCTACAATTAACAATTACACCATCAACAACTCAAAGTGCGAGTGCATCTGCTTGCGACAGTTATGTATGGACAGTTAACGGTACAACTTACACGCAATCTGGAAGCTATTCAGCTGTAGTTGGATGTTTAACGAAAGTATTGAACCTGACAATTACTAACTCAACAAGCAATTCAACGAATGTTAATGCTTGCGACAGTTATGTATGGTCAGCTAACGGTTCTACGTATACGCAATCAGGCTCATACTCATCGGTAAGTGGATGTCATACTGAAATTATCAACTTGACAATAACACCATCAAGCACAGTAAACAACAGCGTTACAGAATGTACATCATACACATGGTCTGCTAACGGTAATACGTATACGCAATCAGGTAATTATACTTCGGTAAGTGGATGCGTTACTACTATCTTACACTTAACAATTATTCCAGCAACCACAAATTACACTGCATCAAATTGTGATTCTTATACATGGAACATTAACGGATCTACGTATACACAATCAGGAACATATTCTTCAGTGAGTGGTTGCCATACTGATATCTTAACGTTAACGATTACACCAAGTACTAGCAATACAACTACAATAAATGTTTGTGATAGCTATACATGGTCAGTAAATGGTCAGACATATACACAGTCTGGAACATACTCATCAGTAAATGGATGTCATACTGAAATCTTAAATGCTACTATTAATCCTACGGTGACATATTATGCAGATGCTGACGGTGATGGATACGGAATTTTATCTTCAACAGTAAGTAATTGCACAGGAGCTCCAACAGGCTATGTAGCATTAGCAGGTGATTGTGACGACAACAACAATACAATTCATCCGAATGCAGTTGAAATTTGCTTTAATAGCATTGATGAAGATTGCGATGGATTAGTTGATGAAAATTGTGTTTGCTCGAATCCTCCAACAGCATTTGCCGGTAGCAACTTAAATGCATGCGAAGCACAAGCTGTAAATCTTAACGGATCAATTGGCGGTGGAGCAACAACAGGAACATGGTCAACATCGGGTACAGGTACATTCTCACCAAATGCAACTACATTAAATGCTACTTATACTCCATCATTAGCAGATGCAACAGCAGGTGCTATAACATTAACTTTAACAACAGATGCACCGGTACCATGTACTCCTGCAACAAGTTCAATTACTGTTAACGTTACACCACTTCCAATCAATGCAGGTGCAATCAGCGGATCAACTAATATTTGCACACCAGGTTCTAACCAATATGTATATTCTGTAACACCAGTAGCTGGAGCTGCAACTTATACATGGAGCGTACCTACAGGAGTTCAGATTATTGGTAATGCAACAGGAAGTAGCATCGCAGTTAAGTTCTTAGATCAATATGTTCAAGCAGGATTAACAGGACAAATTTGTGTAACAGCAAATAATAGTAACGGATGTGCTAACTCAGCTCAATCTTGCTTAACATTCTCTGCTCAAGTAAGTGCGCCAGTGAATCCTCCTTCTATCTCAGGACCGCAGGCAGCTTGCCCTGGTGATATTGCAACATATTCAATAGCGGCGGTTAATAGAGCTTCAGGGTACAACTGGACATTCCCTTCAGGAACTTCAGTATTGTCGGGAGGAAACAGCAATATTATCACCGTACAATATCCACAAAACTTTACAGGTACAACTATCGTGGTTGCTGCAACAAATGCTTGCGGAACAAGTGGAACGCGTTCTCGAAGTGTATCCGTTAATACATTATCATCGCCAGGAAATATCAATGGACCTGTTGATGGATTATGTGGTGCAACCAATGCAGTTTACAGCATCCCAGCGGTAAATGGAGCTACAAGCTATACATGGACTATTCCTGCTGGTGCAACAATCACAGGTAATACAACAGGAAATTCAATTGTTGTAAATTATTCTGGTGCAAGCGTTGGAACAGGAAACGTAACCGTAGCAGCAGTAAATAATTGCGGAACTGGTAACGTTAGAAGTTTAGCAGTGAAATTAGTTCCTACGCAACCAGGAAGTATCAACGGATCAACTACTGTTTGTACAAATAGCACTGAAAACTACTCTATCAGTACCGTACAAGGTGCATCAAGCTATACTTGGACAGTTCCAGGTGGTGCAAGTATCATTAGCGGACAAGGCACTAAAGCAATTACAGTTGTTCATGCAGCGGTTGCTTCAGCAAACGGTATTGTAACAGTGAAAGCAAGCAACAACTGCGGCCTTTCAGCTGTGAAAGTATTAGCCGTAAACAATATCTCTTGCCCTCGTAATGGACAAACTGGAACGTTATCAATGGTAGCTTATCCAAATCCTACGCATGATTTATTAAATGTAGAATTTGCTTCAGAAAACGACGAAACAACAACAGTTAAAATGATTGATGCTGCTGGTCGTTTGATTTATACTGAATCGTTAAATGCTACTGCTGGTGCTAACAGAACTACCATTCAGGTTTCTGATTTCGCTAAGGGAGTATACTTGTTACAATTAGAATCAAGTAATAAACTTGAAAAGATAAGAGTGATTGTAGAATAATCACTTTTCAATAAGATTTAAAAGAGGAGCTTTCGGGCTCCTCTTTTATTTTCAAATAAATACTAACTTCGTAATTAACATCATCAATTATGAAATTAAGGTCATTATTAATCGCACTCACAGCCTGTTTATTATTAACTGCGAAATCAAATGCTCAATTCATCAATAACATGAGTATTTATCCAGCGAATCCAACAACAAACGATAGTGTTTACTTAATCGCATCGAGTTATTTCCAATCAGGCACCTGCAATCAAAAAACGCTTAACTATTCCATCATTAACGAATACATCGATTGTGATGCATTGCATTGTGTAGGTATGCTAACCTATATATGTTACGATGAAGACACATTCTCGGTTGGTAAATTACCAGCAGGTAATTATATCTATCGGTATACAGTAAATGCAGGATTTGGATTTAATCCTTGTACACCCGGAATTGTTCCAGGCCCTATGGACTCCTTAAGCTTCACTGTCACGTCCACATCTGGTATAATTAATCATACGTATCCAGAATTAATTATTGGCCCCAACCCTTGCACAGATGATATCGAAATCAAATGCTTCAGCAATGAGGAAAAACAAGTTTCAATTATTGACATGACTGGTAAAATTTGTCAAGAAGAAATCAAAACAGGCAATACATTCCGAATTAATACGAATAACATTTCACCTGGATTATACTTTCTGAAGGTGCGAGGGCAATCAACAACCTACCAATCGAAACTATTTTATAAAAAGTAAATTATATCAACTAATTTCATTATCTTGTAATATGATTTACTCTATGTCATGCTAACTAAAACAAATTCGCTTATTCATCTAATCAGCACACCTGTAATTATTACAGATGTTGCTTTTCGTTTTGTAGACGCGAATGAAGCAGCTCAAAATCTTTTAGCATTAAGCGAGCAGACATTACAAGGTTCCATTTTAAATTTCATCGATAGCATTGAAGAAGATTTACTCAAGTTGATTAACAACAAAAATCAATCACTTGAAAACATTCGCTTGCTTAATGTAAGCAATTTGCTTATCGATAAATCCTGGACATTAAAAGCAAGTCGTTACGAACTAAATCAAGACGAAGAAGGTTATTGTTTTCTATTAGAAGAAAGTCAAGAAGAGAAATTTAAATCCATCGAAAAAGAAAGAGATTTCTATAAGGAACTTTTAGACAATATGCCTGCAGATGTTGGCGTATTTAATGAAAATCAAAAATATTTATATGTCAATCCACATGCGATTAAAGATCCCGAAATGCGCAAATGGATTATTGGGAAAGACGACTTCGATTACTGTAAAGCTAGAAACTTACCTACGACTATAGCTAAAGACCGCAGAAATAAATTCAAGGATTTTATTAAAAACAAATCGACTTACTATACTTTTGAAGAAACAAGCGAACGTAACAATGTAGCTTCACATAATCTTCGAATTGTTTATGGTTTTTATAATCCAGATGGGAGTTTTAAGTATGCTTTGGGATATGGAATCAACATCGACCAACTAAAGAACTACGAGCTAATTAATATACGGCAGCAATCCGCTATTGAAATATCGAATGATGGTATTGCCCTTTTAGATGGTAATGGCCAATACACCTATGTAAATAATGCATTGGTTAAAATGCTTGGATTAAAATCAAGCAAATATATGATTGGCAGAAATTGGAGAGAGTTCTTTCCTGAATCAGAAGTAAGCCATTTAGCAGATGACGTATATCCGATATTGTTAGAAAAGAATTTTTGGAGAGGAGAAGCATATGGTTACAAGTTAAATTCAAATGAAAAAATAATCGTTGAATTAACAATGAACCTAATGCCAGATAAAGGGATTGTCTGTATCTGTCGCGATGTAACAGAAAGAAAACATCAAGAAGAACAATTAAAGCGTTTAGCGTTGGTTGCTCGCAACACCAATAGTATGGTAATTATTTCTGATGCAAATTCCAAAATCGAATGGGTGAATGACGCCTTTACCAGCAACACCGGTTATTCGCTAGAGGATATTAGAGGAAGAGAGCCACGAACTATTTTTAACGGACCAGAAACAGATCAGCAGTCAATTGATAAACTTCGTGAAATAGAATTAAATCAACTGAGTTTTTCAGGAGAAAAACTATCCTATAAAAAAGATGGATCTACCATGTGGGTTTATTTGATAGTAAATCCCATTTTTAATAACAATGGTAAATTAACTAATTGGGTTTCGGTAGAGACGGATATCACTCCTATCAAAAAAGCAGAACTGGTTTATCAAAACGCATTGGTAAAAGAAAAAACGCTCAGCGACTTAAAATCACAATTCGTTTCATTAGCATCGCATGAATTCAGAACACCATTAGCTGGAATTATGACGAGTATTGAAATTGTTAAATTGATTTTAGATAAAGAAAAAGCTGTTTATCCTGATCGAATTGATATTCATTTAGAGCGTTGCATTGAAGAGATTCAACGATTAACATCGATCATGGATAATGTTCTTATCTCTGGAAAAATGCAGTTAGGCAAAATGCCTTTTGAGCCTGTAACTCGCGACTTTATTCCGTTTTTTAACGAGGTTATCAAAAATTTCCAAATGATCTTTCCAGATAGAAAACTTGAGATATCCAATCCGTTTGATTTAATTGAAATGACTTTCGATGGGAAACTACTAGAACATGCATTCAACAATATTTTTAATAATGCCAATAAATATTCACCAAAAGATACAATTATAAAAATTGAATTAGCGAACACTAATGAGGTTATACAATTAACAGTAATCGACTATGGTATTGGTATTCCTGAGGAGGAACAAATCCATTTATTCAGCTCCTTTTTTAGAGCATCAAATACCATTTCGCACCACGGTACAGGACTCGGACTTGGAATTGTGAAACAATTTATCGAAATTCACAATGGCAAAGTAACAATTGAAAGCAAGATTAATGAAGGCTGCAAGGTAGTTATTACGTTGCCAAAATCAATTCAACCTATCTAACATGGAAAAATTATTAGTAATTGAAGATGAAATTATCTTAAGGGAAAACCTGAAAGAGCTTTTAACAATTCATGGTTATGAGGTTACTACAGCTAGTGATGGTGAAGAAGGTTTACACGCAATTAAATCGATGAGTCCTGATTTAGTGATTTGTGATATTCGTATGCCTAAGCTAAACGGCTATGAACTTTTTGAAGAGGTAAAAAGTATGCCTGAGTCATTTATGCCCTTTTTATTTTTATCCGCTAAAGTGGAGCATGATAATGTTCGTAAAGGAATGAATTTAGGAGCAGATGATTATTTAACGAAGCCAGTAAATAAAACAGACTTGCTTACTGCGGTACAAACTCGATTAAAACTCCGAAGTAAAAAACTATCTGAAATATCTGAAAGATCCAATAAGTCAATTAATGATAAATTAGATTTATCAGAAGTTGAATCAAATGAAATTCTTTCGAAACTAAGCAAAGCTGAAAAGCGAGTTTTGTATTACGTTGCTCAAGGCAAATCAACGCAAGAGATTGCAGGTTTAATTAATCTTAGTCCTAAGACAGTTGAAAATCATCGCCACCATATTAGCAAGAAATTAGAATTAAAAGGTGGTCACAGTGTATTAACGTTAGCACTAAAAATAAAACCATATTTGAACTTGAAATAAGTTCTTAGTGCTCCTCCTTTTTACCTTTTTCTTCGCCACCAACCTTAGTATATCCTACCATTGCACGCACTGATTTTGCATAAGCGATAATCGCATTTTTCTCTTCTGAAGTCAGCTTCGCTTCTTTATGAATTAAGGTGTAAGATTCCATTGGCATCCATCCTTCTGTTTGCGATTCTATCAACTCTTCCATTTTATGATCCTTTTTCTTAGCATCATAAGTTAGGAATTCATCAAAATTCAAATGACGTTTTCCATCACGAATATGATTAGTAAGATACCAGCCCACAGGTTGAATCTCTGCATACCATGGATACTTCGTATTGTTAGAGTGACAATCGAAACAAGCCTTTTCCATTGATGCTTTTACACCTGCTGGCATTGGGAAATCAGTTTCAATTGATTTAGATGGATCTACTCTGCCTATATTTTTATCAGGACGAACTAGCTGTATAATTCCTAATAGAAAAACTAGTGTAATTAAAAACTTTTTCATGATTTTTATTTTTTCAAATATATAAAAAAGAGGACATCCGTAAATGTCCCTATTGTCCCCCGACATGATTGTAAAGTTGCTATTGATTCAAACAATGTATAATATTCACCCTGCTTCATTTCCTATTTTTTACAATAATCCACATTAATTATCATCCACCGAAAGACATTCCTCATTCATAAAATTGAGTTTTGTCATATCTATCCAACATTTGAATATGTCAACATTTTATCGTTGAAAGAAATCATGAATTTCGTCCGATTTCATTGCGATTTTTTCTGTATTATTGAGAATGTCTTTCCTCCGACGGATTTTATTTTTAATTATTCTGATAAGCTCTTTTCTGCTCGCAGAAAAAGCTACAGCAACTCATATTGTTGGAGGCGAATTAAACTATCAATACCTTGGAAATAATGTTTATCGTATCTGGCTTACCGTCTATCGTGATTGCTACAATGGAGTGCCGCCGTTCGACAATCCCGCTTCTATCGGAGTTTTTGATGCAGGAAATAATTCTTTGATTTTTGAGCGACTTCTTCCTCGAAATCCTTCGGACACCATACCTCCAACAATTAATTCTCCTTGTTTTATTCCTCCTACGAATGTTTGTTACGAACGCACAACATATACTGATACCATCACATTACCTCCTTCTTCACAAGGTTATATTTTGTCGTATCAACGGTGCTGTAGAAATGTGACCATTCTGAATATTGTTGATCCAACGTGGACAGGAGCAACATATTTGGCCTATATCCCTCCCGTTTCCATTTTTCCAGTTAACGGAAATCCGAAGTTCAATAACTGGCCTCCTCCATTTATTTGCGCAGGAATTCCGTTTGTGTTTGACAATAGCGCAACTGATCCTGAAGGCGATTCGATTGCTTATGAAATATGCGCTCCATTTATGGGTGCCGATACCATCGACCCCATGCCTCAACCTCCTAATAATCCTCCTTACAGCAGTGTTATATGGCAACCACCCTATTCACAATCTAACATTTTAAATGGCGCTCCCGATTTAAATATCGATTTCAATACTGGAATACTTACCTGTACTCCAACAACAGTCGGACAATTTGTAGTCGGCGTTTGTGCGAAGGAATTTCGTAATGGCGTATACGTTAGTACCACCAAAAGAGATTTTCAATTAAATGTAGTTCCTTGCCCTACTTTAGTGGTTGCTGCTATTCAGAATCCGATTGTCAACTGCGAAAACTATAACGTAACATTTCAAAATTTTAGTTTGAATGCAGGAAGTTATCTATGGGATTTTGGCTTACCTGGAACTGCTGATCAAAGCACCTTGTTTAGTCCGAACTTCACTTACCCTGATACAGGAACTTACAATGTGACTTTAATTGCCTATTCGAATATTAATACAAACTGTGCTGATACGACAACAGGAACAGTGACAATTCTTCCACTGTTCAATACCTATGCTTCGTACACAAGAGACATTTGTACCAACACCTATACATTTAGTGATAGTTCAAATACCATCAGTGGAACGATTGCTACTCGTGATTGGTTCTTTGGAGATGGGTCAGTTAGTAATGCTATTAATCCATCGCATACCTACGCAAACGCAGGAAACTATATTGTGACTTTAATTACTACTTCAACGAGAGGTTGTAAAGACACCGTTCGAATTACACTCAATGTTCCGCCATTAGTGCAAGCAAGCAATCCTGTGATTAATTTACCAACTTGTCATAATGATTCCGATGGAAGTATTGCCATTCAAGTAAGCGGTGGTAATGCACCTTATTATTTGCAATGGAATGACCCCAACAATCAACAGACTGCTTTAATCGACAGTTTGCCAGCAGGAATTTATACCGTGATCATTACTGATGCTGCCGGATGTAAAGACACTTCAAGTTATACGATTGTGAATCCTTCAATTTTAAATGCAGATACTATCACTACCAACGCATACTGCAAAGGAGAATGTATTGGATCTGCAAGTGCCATTAATGTTAGCGGAGGAATTCCAGGTTATACTTATCTGTGGAATGATAACAATGCGCAAACAAATGCAACAGCAACTAATTTGTGTCCTGGAAATTATTCAGTCACCATTACTGATCAGAATGGTTGTACTAAAGTGTTAAGTAATCTTGTAGTGAATTATTCCGATAGCGTTCCTTATTTTGATGCATATGCTGATGACACTACGTTGTATCAAGGACAAACAACGCAGTTACATTGCGTTCCAGACACACTTCTATATCAATACAACTGGACACCATCGCAATATTTATCAAGCAGTACAATTGCCAATCCGATAGCATCACCTACTTCGCCGATTTATTACGTTGCAACAATGACGGATATTAATGGATGCTCAGTGATTGATACGGTTTATTTAGAAGTAGATGTTGTGATTTGTGGTGAGCCGGAAGTATTTATCCCAAATGCATTTTCGCCAAACAACGACGGACAAAATGAAATGCTTTATGTACGAGGAAATGCAATTAAAACCATGTTGCTTCGTGTGTACGACAGATGGGGCGAGCTTGTATTTGAAAGTAATAGCAAAACAATTGGATGGAATGGTACTTATAAAAACAAACCGGTTGATCCAGGAGTATTTGTTTATTACCTCGAAGTAATCTGTTACGACAATCAGGAGTTCTTTAAGAAAGGAAACATCACCGTTATACGATAATGAAATTGAGAATTAACATAATCATTGTTTTACTGTCATTGATGCAAAGCGTCGTGGCGCAAGACATTCATTATTCTCAATACAATTACAGTCCGCTAAATTTAGGAGGAGCCGCTACATCTTTAATGAACGCAGATTTCAGAGTAGCAGCTAACAATCGTAAGCAATGGAAATCGGTGACCGTGCCTTATCAGACGTTTAGTATTGGCGCTGAAGAGAAACTTAAATTCTTTAATGATCAGTTGAATAATTTCACCGGAGGATTTTTAATTAATCAGGATAAAGCGGGTGATGGTGCTTTTAAAACATTGAATTGTTATCTATCCGTTGGCTATCAGTATCAGCTTACAAAAGATTCTAATTCATGGATAGCCTTTGGCGTTAGTCCGGGCTTTACCCAAAAAAGTATCGACTTTAACAAACTTACTTTCGACAATCAATTTACTGGCGACTTATTTAATCCGCTGGCACCAACGGGAGAATCGCCTACCAATAACCGTTTGACTTATTTTGATATTGGAGGATCAATGTTGTTTCATCAAGTAAAAGAATCGCAACACTTTTATGCTATTTATCAAATAAGACATATTAACCGTGCGAAGCAAAATTTCTATTCTTCGATTCCGTATAAACAATCGGTATATCATCAAATAGTAATTGGAGATATTATTCAAAGTAGTAATGGATTTACCTATTTACCATCGCTCTCGTTTTCCAAGCAAAGTAAATTCTCAGAATGCATTTTGGGGGCAGAAGTAATTATTCCATCTACTAAAAAAAATCAGAGCATTGCAGGCGGACTTCATTATCGTGTGAAAGATGCGATTATTCCTTCTATAGCGGTGAATTATAATAAATTCAGAATCGGACTTTCGTATGATATTAATTTAAGCAGTTTACGAACAGCGAGTAATAGTAAAGGTGGTGCAGAGATAAGCATCATCTATCAAACGATGCAGATAAAAGCAATACCACAACGCAAAACAATTTGTCCGATTTACTAATGAAAAAACAACTGCTCTTCTTTTTATTCTTGTTGCCTTTGCTATCGTTGGGGCAATCGAAGGAAGCATACTTAAAAGCAGGTGATGCTTGTATGGTAAAGGAAGACCCCTACTCTGCTATAGGACACTACCAAACTGCAATAGAATTCGATGATGATGCATACATTCATTTTAAATTAAGTACTGCTTATTTGAAAATAGCTGATTACACAAATGCATTATTTCAATCAGAAAAAACCAGAAAAGACAGCAAGTTTGTTGACTTGCGCAATCAAGCCACTTATCGAAGCGCAGAACTACTAAAAAGAAATGGTCGTTATGATGAAGCCATTGAATTATTAATGTCATGTAAGGACAGTCTTGCTCCCGCTATCATTGAACAGATAAAATTATCAAAATCCAATGCCAGCGATACGGCTGATTATATACTACAACAATTACCAGAAAATATTAATTCGGGCAATTCAGAATTTTCTCCCGTTGCTCTAGGTGATAGTATTTTGTTTTACTCTTCGCATCGTTTTCCATCTAAAAGTGATAACAGCACCACGTACTCAAAAATCCTTTCTTCCAAAATTACAAACGGGATTTACGAAAGCGGAATTACGCTTCCAACGAGTATTAACAACTCCGACATCAGCAATGGCAATGTTTCAATTAGTCCTGATGGTAAAGTGATGGTTTTTACAAGATGTCAGTATAACGATAGCAACGTATTAGTTTGCGACTTATATGAAGTCACCATTAAAAACGGAAAATACAGCACACCCAAAAAATTAAATCTTAACGTGGATGGCTATACGTCAACACAACCTTGTATTACAACTCATCCAACACAAGGCTATCAACTTTATTTTTCTAGTAACAGAAAAGGTGGCTTCGGACAAAATGATATTTATATTTCCAACCGAAGTGCAGATGGAAAATACATTAATGCAATTAACCTTGGAAAGAAAGTCAATACAGCCGACAACGAGCTTACTCCTTTTTACAATTTAAATAATGATACGCTTTATTTTAGTTCTGATAAAGCTGGAGGATTAGGCGGATTTGATATCTACCATGTTTCGTTGAAAGACAGTAACAATAATGCGCAACCGATGATGGTACCATTTAACTCTGGGTACAACGATTTGTATTATACATCGAGTTATGGAAAAGAACCGAATACTTATTTAGTCAGCAACCGACCACCAGCAGAAAAGTTAAATGCGTCGGCATGTTGCTTCGATATTTTCAAAATTAAAAAGGCCGCTGTTGATTCTAACAAAATCAAAAAGAAAGAAGAAGAACTGAGCTTGATTAAACTGAATAAAGGATTAGGCGACGATCGTTTTTTGTTTGACGATTCATTATCCTACGAGAAAATCAATTCGCTATTAAGAGAGTTATTGCCGTTAAGCTTGTACTTTGACAATGACTATCCAGATCCGAAAACAAGAAAAGAAACCACCACTACACGCTATCAGCAATTGGTAACAGATTATCTTGATCGATTTGGGGAATATTCACAAATGCAAATTGATTCTGCTAGGATTGATGGAATTAAAAAATTCTTTAACGACTCTATCTACGGTAATTTTCAGCGATTGGAAATTGTTTGTGCAGGCATAAAAAAGGCCTTAAGTAATGAGCAGGACATTGTTATTAAACTAAAGGTAGAAGGCAGTGCCAGCTCTTTGGCAACTGATGCATATAACGTAATTTTGTCTTCACGTCGGATAAGCAGCATCTTTAATTATTGGGGAGAATGGAATGATGGATTTATTAAAAACGCGATTGATAGTGGACAAATAATTATAAGTAAGAATCCTCGAGGCGAGCAACAAGCAACGGGCAAAGTAAGTGATGATGCTAACAATCAGGCATTATCGGTGTTTAGTTTAGAAGCGGCGAGTGAAAGGAAAATTGTGATCACGGATTTATCTATTGAAAAAAAGAATGAAGTCAAGTAACAAATCAGTATTATTTATTTTTGCGCTTTGGCTATTAAGCTTATCTCCTGTTTTTGCTCAAAATTTATTGACCAATCCAGGATTTGAAAACTTCAGTAGCAGTCCTACTGGAGCTGGTCAATTAAACAAAGCTAATCCTTGGGTGCCATTGGGAGCTTCTCCTGATTTATTTGCACCACAACCAAGCTTACCAATTCTGCCTTGTGATTATGTAAACACCCCTACTAACGTTGGAGGCTATGCGCAAGTGCGTGTTGGTGGCAACGCTTATGCAGGAATCTCGATTGACCCTTTCGGAAATGCAAGAGAGTATATTTCATCACCATTGACAGTTACACTTACAGCAGGCGATTTATATCGTGTGGAGTTTTGGGTTTTATTAGCAGATAGTAGTCGTTATGCTTGTAACCGATTAGGTGCTTATTTTTCAAATGGAGCTCCTTTACAAGCAGGAACATCGGTTATCAATTTTCCAGCAAGTTTAGAGTCGCCGAATATTATTAGTGACACAAGCGACTGGACGTTAATCACCGGAATATATCAGGCAACGGGAACGGAAAACTATATTACTATTGGAGTCTTTAGAGATGATGCATCCCCTCTCCTACAAAAAATAGATTTCGGAGCAAAAAATTCAGGGTGTGTCGATTTTGATGATGCAGTTTATTATTACGTGGATGATGTTGTGGTAAGACCAGTTAATGAAGTCGTTGAAATTGATGGCGACAGTGTTTTATGTCCTGGTGATGTATTAAATTTATTTAGCACTGTAAATGTTCCTTTTTGGTGGAGTGATTCTAATAATCCGAATGACACCCTATCACTACTGCCAATTTTAGTGGCGACACCTAACACGCCTACCACTTATTACTTAAACGGCATTACAAAAATCGATTCCGTAAGAGTGACATTTGTAAATCCTCCGGTTATTAATCTCGGTCCTGATACTTTACTTTGCTTAAACGATTCTATAAAATTAGATGGTTTTGCTTCGGATGCTGTATTTTATAATTGGAATACAGGTGACACTACTTCTTTTATTCAGGTAAAAGATACAGGAGTTTATTATGTTGATGTTTACAACACTGGTTGTTTTACGAGTGACACCGTTGTTGTTTCTGATTATCTCGAGAATGATTTATTTGATTTAGGTACTGATTCCACCTATTGTTTTTTTAATGGTGATACCTTGTATTTAAATGGTCCTGCAGCTGATAGTTATTTATGGCAGCCTACCGGAGAAACAAGTCAAAATATTACTGTTATTGCGCCTGCTATTTACACGCTTACTGCAACAAAAGCGAACGGATGTAAAGCCACAGCAGTCATCAGTGTTAAGGAAATATGCGAACCGAATATTTTTATTCCATCGGCATTTACTCCTGATGAAGATGGTATCAATGATATCTTTTTACCGAATATTAATAACGTAGAGAATTTTAATTTCAGAATTCAAAATCGTAGAGGGCAGACTGTTTTTTACTCGGAAGATGCTTCAAAAGGATGGGACGGAAAGTTTAATGGTGTTGATGCACCAATAGGCGCATACGTTTATCGTTTGAACTATTTAGCCTTTGATGCGGAAGGGTCAAAAATTAAAAAGAAAATTCTTGGAACTATAACACTGATACGATAAGATTACTGTGAAAGAAGAGGTATTTGAAAATCCAGATATTCGGATTTTATTAGTGGATGACAATCGTGTAAATCAGTTTTTAGGAAAACGATTGCTGAAAAATATCGGTATTGAAAACGTTGATTTGTGCAGCAACGGAACGGATGCATTAACCAAAATTTCAGAGGTAAAATACGATGTATTGCTAACCGATATCGAAATGCCAGGCATGAATGGATATGAGTTAAGCAAAGCGGTAAGAGTACAACAACAAGACACATCACAACAATTATTAATCGTAGCGTTAACTGGTAATGCTTCTGATGAAGATAAATCCAAAGCCATTGAAAGTGGTATCAATGTCTTTATCACAAAGCCATATAGTCCGGAGGATTTATTAAACGTTTTGAAGAAACACTTTCAAAACGAACAGTCTGCTTTAATCGAGGAGAAACCAACTGAAAATATATGTGCCGTTAAGCCTGAATTAGATCAGCTTTATAATATCTTTAATCACAATGCTGATGATGTAAGACACTTTTTAATGATGCTGAGCTTTCAGATTCCGGAGTTACAAAAAGAAATGCATGCGGGTATAGCAACAACTAACTGGCAACAGCTTTTTCAAGCGACACATAAAATCAAATCACCTTTAAAACTTTTTGGAAATACTAAATTAGTTCAGCTTTTAGAAGAATTATCTGACGATGCAAGAAACGAAATAAATACTGCATCATATGCTTCACGCATGAATGAAATTCATGAATTATTAGAAGAAAACATGCTACTCATCCACGAGACGTTGGATGGGATGATTTAACAATTAGATAATTTGAAGATTTGATAATTTGATAATTTGACAATTAGATAATTTGAAGATTTGATAATTTGAAGATTTGTTCCGGTGGCTGTCGGGATTAATGATTTGAAAATTGAAGCCAATGCCCTTGGTCGCTGATCCCGATGCATCGGGACTCGAAGCGAGAAGGCTAGATAAAAGTAAGAGTCACACAACTAAAGTAAAAAAATCAAATACCTTACTCAACAGTCAATGAACTTTATTGATTACAATAAATTAGTCCTCATCAGCAAAATTCACCAATCCTCTAAAAAACTGAATTCCTCCAAAAAGAATTGCTCCCCACGTGATAACGTATGAACCACCACCAGAAGCAGATGAATAACTAATAAATGTAACAACTGTTCCTCCAACACACCAAAGAGCACCATACAACATATCTTTTTTGGCCCTTTCCTTCTTAGCTTTTGTAATTTGATTGTCGAGACTCGTAACTACTGTCATAGCACTCTCTTCATCCAGTCCATCATCTACTAAAATACGCTTCACTTCAAACATATCTTTTTTCTGTTGAATCATTAATTGAGCAGCACGATTATAAACCTAATCAACAATTTTCTGTTCCTGTTCCGACATTTTTTCCATAGATAATTTAAGGTGCTAAAGGAATTGAGCAGTGCGAAAATAGACAATTTTGTTTTTTCTCAATTCTATAAAAAAGGAACTAATTCTCTTTTTTTTCGAGGTGATCCTTTAATTGCAATTCAATTATTTCAATGCTCGCTCTAAGTGTAGCATTATGCTTAGCCATTCCAAAAACAACATACGTATCAGTAATCTCAATAATCGTAGGATTAAAAATCATTTTATTCGAATGAAAAAGTTTCATCCATTCATAAAACAAAAAAGCAATTTTTAAATCATTAAGACTATTTTTTAATTGTGCTGTTTAATAATAAACATTTAACGCACTAAAAATTGTAATCGATTAATTGAAAAATTCAATTCAATTAATACTCCTTCACTAATACTTCGGTGGGTATACCTAGTACATCATGAAGCTTGCGAATCATATCGAGTGTTAATTTTCTTTTGCGATTTAAAATTTCACTCACACGACTTTTCAGCCCGATTGCTTCAGCAAGATCTTTTTGTTTATAACCAAGTTGCTCCATTCTAAATTTAATGGCTTCAATTGGGTCAGGCAAATCAATCATATATCGCATCTTCTCATAATTATCAATGAGTAAAGAAAGTAATTCTAATTCATCACCTTCCTTTGAGCCTTTTTTAGCATCAAAAATTAACTCTAAACGCTTTAATGCCTTTTGATAATCCCTTTCTGTTTTTATTACTTTAATTGTCATAATTGTTAAATTTTTGATGCGTTAATTTTATCATATTGGCCATGAGTACCTATAAACCTTATCCACACTAATCCATAATCATAATTCACCCTCACTACAAGTCGATAATTATTCCCTTTAATATTAAATACTACACGTTTATCTTGCAAAAAAATCGCGGAAGGATACTCACGTTTTATGTCGTTTGGACCTTTCCAATGTGATTCTTCAGCTTCTTTATACCACGCTTTTAACTGTTGTTCGCAGTCTTTATGTTTTGTCCAAAAAATACGCAATGTGCTTTTTGCAATAACTCTCACAACGCAAATATACAAAAAAAAGTTCCCTTTTTGGGAACCTTACTAAGTTTATAAATTAAACTCTGAAAACAAGTTGCACAAAAAAGGCGAACCGTTAAGCTCGCCTTTCATTTTATTATTTCGACAAATCGTCGAATTCAATATTTGTAAATCCTGAACCCGAACTTTGGTCGTTGTTACCAGGATTTTGTTCTCTTGATACAGTTCCCGGTTGGTGTTCGCGGATATAACCTAATGCCTCCATTAAACCATCACTGAACTTTTCAAAATCTTCTTTGTAAAGGAAAATTTTATGCTTCTCATAAACAGGACGATCTTCACTCTCTCCTGGTAAACGCTTGCTCTCAGTAATCGTCACATAATAATCATTACTTCTTGTTGCTTTCACATCGAAATAATAAGTACGCTTACCTGCTCTAACTCTTTTTGAAAAATACTCTTCTCTTGGTTGTTGTTGATCGAAATCGCTCATATTAATTGTTTTGGTTAGGCAAGTATAATAAAAAATAAAATAAATTAGAAAGCAATTCCGACAAAAAATTAACAATTAACCGTTATCGGCATCGGGGTTTTGACTTTGATACATTTCGTAATAAATCCCTTTTTTCTGAATTAACGATTCATGCGTTCCCTCCTCTGAAATTCGACCATTTTCAAGCACAATAATATGACTCGCACTTTTTACGGTTGATATGCGATGACTAATTAAAAAAGTCGTTTTTCCTTGCATCAGCGTACGCAAATTGTTCAAAATTCGCTCTTCTGTAACGGTATCCACAGCCGACAAACAATCGTCGAATATCAGCATGGCTGGTCGCTTAATAATTGCTCTGGCAATGGAGACTCGTTGTTTTTGTCCACCACTCAACGTAATACCACGCTCCCCTACTATAGTTTCATAGCCTTCGGGAAACTGTTGAATATTTTCATCAATCACCGCTTGCTGCGCTGCCCAGCGGACATCGTCCTTCGTAAAATCTGTTTTTAATCCGAAGGAAATATTGTTCGCAATGGAATCTGAAAATAAAAACACATCCTGCGGAACGCTTCCAATCTGCTCTCGATATTCACGCAAATTCAAGTCCCTTAAATCTGTATTATTAATACCTAATGTTCCTGTATCCGGATCAATAAATCTCAGCAACAATTGCACTAATGTCGATTTACCAGCACCGGTTTTACCAATAACACCAATCGATTGCCCTGCTTTTACCTCGAAGGAAACATCTTGCAATGCTTTAATATTAGAGTTTGGATAGGTGACCGAAACATGATTAAAGCGCACCGACATTTCTTCTTTATTCACGGATGTTTGTCCTGATTTTACATTCGGTTTTTTATCTAAAAACTCATCAATTCTGCGTTGCGATGCAGAGGCTCTTTGAACAATAGAAATCACCCATCCCATCGAGGCCACAGGCCAGGTAAGCATGTTCACATAAATCACAAATTCTGCAATATTTCCGATGGTAAGCCGCCCGTTTAACACCTCCATACTTCCAGCGTAAATCGTGATAATGGTACTTAATCCGACGAGCAATAACATACTCGGCATAAACAAGGCATTTACCTTCACAAGATGCATCGAAACATCTTTGTATTCTTCGCTGCGTTTGTCATAATCCGACTGAAAATACGTCTCGCGAGAAAATGATTTTACCACTCTGATTCCGGAGAAAACCTCCTGAATAAAGACTGAAATTTCAGATAGTTTTTCCTGCACTAATTCACTTCGCTTCGAGATATGATCCTGAACTTTATAAACAATGAATGTGATAATTGGAATGGGCAATAAAACCCAAAGCGCCAATCGAGCATTTACATTCACCATCGACCAGATAATCAATGTAAACATCACAACAAGGTTAATCGTGTACATCACTGCAGGTCCAACATACATACGTACGCGCCCCACATCCTCGCTGATACGGTTCATTAAATCACCTGTGTTTTCCTTGCTGTAAAATTCAAATCCCAGTGACTGATACTGATGATAAATTTCATTTTTCTGATCATATTCAACGAGTCGCGACATCACAATAATTGTCTGACGCATCAAGAACATAAATACCCCTTTCAAGATGGCCATCAAAATCAAGATACATCCGAAAAGAAAAATGGTAAAACTTAAATTCTTTAATAACATACTTCGGATGCCGGTACCTTCAAAGAGCTTTACGGCATCGATATTCCCAACCACCACATCCAGCGCATTACGCGTAATTTGGGCGGGCAGGATACCAAAAAGATTGGAAACGGTCACAAAAACAACCCCCATCAGGAGTCGCCACTTATATTTGACAAAGTATTTATTTATCGATTTTAAATCTTTCACAATACAACTTACTGAAAATCAGTTTTTATTTTAAACTTTCGAGGAATTAATCACCTCGGTAAAGGTATAAACTTCGGACACAATTATATTTCAACAATCTAGTATTTTTCCTTGCTCACAAGTGAATAAAAAAACTACCTTTGCGGCTCAATTGAATAAGACCTAAACAATCATGATTGAAGTTAAAGAAATCAGTTCTGCAGTTGCCCCATTGGCCTGCAATATTTTCGACCACGTTGCAGGAAGCAAACACGAACAAATCGTTTTTTGCAACGACCCTGAAACCGGACTAAAAGCAATTATCGCTATTCATAATACTAACTTAGGACCTGCTCTTGGAGGTACGCGTATGTGGATGTACAAAACAGAAGCGGAAGCATTGAACGACGTATTGCGTTTATCTCGCGGCATGACTTACAAAGCTGCAATCTCTGGATTGAACTTAGGCGGTGGTAAAGCGGTTATTATCGGCGACAGCAAGAAAGATAAATCAGAAGCTTTGTTCCGTCGTTTCGGACGATTCATCAACAACTTAAACGGACAGTATATCACTGCTGAAGATGTTGGTACATCAACGAAAGACATGGAATATGTTGCTATGGAAACCAAGTCAGTAACAGGTTTACCTGAAGCGATGGGTGGAAGCGGTGATCCTAGTCCTGTAACTGCTTATGGTGTTTACATGGGTATGAAAGCGTCAGCAAAATTCGCTTGGGGAAGTGATGATTTATCAGGCAAGAAAGTTTTAGTGCAGGGAATTGGTAACGTAGGAAGAAACTTAGTTGCTCACTTAACAAAAGAAGGTGCTGTTGTTTATATCGCTGATATCAACGAAGAGCAATTGAATAAAGTAGCTGCAGAGCATGGTGCTACTGTTGTTCCTAACGAAGGACTTTACGATTTAGATATTGATATTTATGCACCTTGTGCATTAGGTGCAACATTAAATACAGAGAATATTGGTCGTTTGAAATGCTCAATCGTTGCAGGTGCTGCCAACAATCAATTAGCAGATGAAACAGTTCATGGACCTATGTTAGTTCAGAAAGGAATTGTTTATGCTCCTGACTTTTTAATCAATGCTGGTGGTTTAATTAACGTGTATTCAGAATTAAACGGATACGATCGTAGCAAAGCATTAGCGCAGACAGAGCATATTTACAATGCAACAATGGATATCTTGAAGAAGGCACAAGCTGAAGACATCCACACGCAATTAGCAGCTATGCAAATTGCAGAGAAACGCATTTATAACAAATAAGAGTATCCACTAAATTTCCACGTGTTTCGAGGGAGAAATCAAATCGAAGCCGTGGAAATTTTCATAAAATAAAAGTTCTTTAATACTTGTTGAGTTAAAAATTATGTTGAGCAGAAGACACCTAAGAATTCGCGTGATGCAAGCCTTGTATGCGTATTATCAATCCGACAACAAGGACATGTTGCAAACAGAGCAGGAGCTTTTAAGAGGGACAAATAAAATTTACGAGTTGTATTTGCTAACCATGCAAATGATTTTGGAACTCGCTAATCAGGAAGAGATGTACTATGCTGACCAACCGGCAAGTGCAGTTACAGGAATCAAGAAATCAGTAGAACGTAAATTAGGCGATAACCTTTTTGTGCAATGGCTATCGACTAACTCAACATTTAAAAAGCTGACAAAAGACAATAAAATCTCTTGGCAGAATGAAATGGATGCAGTGAAGAAATCTTTTTTTCAGATTCGACAATCCGATCAATATAAAGCTTATTGCGCCAAAGCAGATTCAAGTATTAAAGAAGATATCGATTTTATTACCTGGATTTTTGCAGAGGTTTTTACTCGTCAGGAATTTGTTTTCTCAACGTTGGAAGAAAAATCTATTTACTGGGCAGAATCTATTGAACTGATTCAGGGAATGATTACCAAAACGTTAGAAGGTTCTAAATCAAAAGGTGAATTCAAACTACTGAGCTTATTTAAAGACGAGGAAGATGATGTGCGTTTCATGCGTGAATTGGTAAAGAAAACCATTCAGGATGATGAGTATCTTACGCAGATAATCGGCGAGAAAACGAAGAACTGGGAAGCTGATCGTATTGCGATGGTAGATATTATTCTGATGAAAATGGCTTTATCAGAAATGCTTCATCAAACTTCTATTCCTGTTAAAGTAAGTATCAACGAGTACATCGATATCTCTAAAGACTATAGCACTCCGAATAGTAAATCCTTCATTAATGGAGTAATTGACAAATTAGCTGTTGAATTAAAATCACAAGGTAAGATTGTAAAAATCGGACGCGGATTAATGGAATAATAAATATGAGAACAGGACTAAACTACGCGATTATCTTAACAAGTATGCTGGTTATTTCATGTGGAAGTGATCAGAAAAAAAATGAAAAAAATGGAGAAGTAATAGTATCGCCTGATATCGTTAACAATCCAGAAACAGCCAACGGTGAAATCACTGATAAAACAGGGGTTCCTAAATATGATTTTGAAGAAATTACTTTTGATTTGGGGACAATTGAGAGCGGTGAATCAGTAACACATGAATTCAAATTCAAAAACAGTGGAGATAAAGATTTAATTATCTCTCAAGCCAAAGGCTCTTGCGGATGTACACAACCAGAATATCCAAAGAACCCTATTGCTCCTGGCGACGAAGGTGTTATCAAAGTAACTTTTAATAGCACGGGTATTAGTGGGCAAATTACAAAGAACATTACACTTATTGCAAACACAACTCCGAATACGAAAGTATTAACTATTACCGGAGAAGTAATCAAATCAAAATAACAAACACATAACCATGAACACATTATTCATCACATTACAAGCTGCTGGCGGTGGAAGCGCAATGCAACAAATCATTCCTATTGCATTAATCATGATTGTATTTTACTTTTTCATGATTCGTCCTCAGACTAAAAAACAAAAGTTAGAAAGAGAATTTAAAGAAACTTTGAAAGAAGGTGAACGAGTGGTTACCATTGGTGGCGTACACGGAAAAATTACTTCTGTAAAAGAGAAAACTTTTATTATTGAAATTGCGAAAGATGTAAGAGTAGAAGTAGAAAAAACAGCCATCTCTGCTGATGTAACAAAATCTTACTCAACGAATATTGCAAAGTAATTTAGCCGAACAGCTATTTTTCTTTATATTCGTGAATAAAGGAAAACACGAATAGTATGCAAGCAAACAACTCCTTTAAACAGAAGTTAAAAAGCAATTCGAAATTGTTTTCGTTTTTGCTTTGCTTTTTTATTGCGACTACTATCTGGACTATCAACGCACTCAATAAAGAGCACAGAGCAAAAATTAATTTTATTGCGAATATCAATGTGCCCTTTTCTAAAGTCAGTGAAAGTGGAAAGCAAGAAGTAAAAGCAACTGTTTATTTAAAAGGCCGTGGCTTCGATCTCGCAAAGCTTTTACTGTCGTTAAGCAAAAAAGATCGTGTTGTCAATTGTACGAGTAATGCTTCAGATAGAATTGATATCAGAGCAGCTATTGTTGACTTTATAAAAAGTAAAAATAATTCCATCGTTGTAGAAGAAGTATCTCCTTCCTTTTTTGCGTTGCAAGGTAAAATGGCTTACAGTAAAAAAGTAGGCATTATCATCGATTATCAACTCAGCCTCGCTCCTATTTATATTTTATCAGGCAAGGCCTATTGCAGTCCTGATAGTTTATTAATTTCATCAGAGTCGCCTATACCAGATTCAATTACTACTTTAATGATGGTGACTGAGAATCTAAAGAGTGAAGGAACAAGCATCTCGAAAGAAATTGCTTTCAGGAAATTAAAAAATATTTACATCGAGCCTACACCTGTTACGCTTACGATACCGATTGAATCAGCTACGGAGAAAATTGTCAAGGTGCCTGTTACTTGTAATCAGTCGAACAGACAATTAAAATTCATTCCTTCTGAAATAACGATTCAATGTAAAATTCCTATTTCAAAGTTCGATAAAACGACTGCCGCCAGCTTTGTTGCCAATGCTAAATTCAACGACAATGGTAAATCGAAAGCGGTGATCGAAATTACTAAGAAACCAGAATGGGCGGATCAATTAAAATGGACGCCTGCAGCAGTAGATTATTTTCATCAAAATCCTTAATATGATTATAGGCATCACGGGAGGAATCGGCTCTGGAAAAACGATTGTGTGCGAAATGTTTAAACAATTAGGTGTTCCAGTTTTTAATGCTGATAAAGTTGCTCGCGACTTAATGTTGAACAATCAAGAAGTTTATAGTTTATTACAAGCTCAATTCGGCGAAACCATTTTTCCATTGATAGGACAGTTTGATAAAGTGCATTTAAGTCAATTAGTATTTAATAATCCAGATGAACTTAGTCAACTGAATTCTATTGTACATCCATTTGTAAGAAATGCATTTACCCATTGGAAAGAACAACAAACAGCGCCCTATATTTTACACGAAGCCGCAATTCTAATCGAATCAGGCTTTAATAAGCTTTGCGACAAAGTCATTGTGATAGAAGCAACACAAGACCTGCGCATTGAACGTGTCACAGCGCGCGACGGAAAAAGCATGGAAGAGGTAGTTGCTATTATCCAACAACAAATGTCCGACGAAGAACGTCGCAAACACGCCAATTATACCATCATCAATAACGAAATCAGTCCATTGCTACCACAAGTATTGACTATTCACGAAACACTTTTAGCAAATGTCTGATTATTCGAAGCCGTTAATAGCACATACTAACGGCTACCAGTTACCGCAAACAGAAATCTGGATTGACCCCACCCACCCTGTTCATACCGCAGTGGTTAGTCATGCGCATGGCGATCATGCCGTTCCAGGACATGGGAAAGTCTATTGCACCAAAAATACAGCTCGCTTACTACGCACACGTTATCGCAATTTTGCAGATATGGTCATCACTCCTGAATTCCACGAATGGTTTGAGGTAGATGGTGTATCATTTCAATTTATTCCTGCGGGACACATGCTTGGCTCTGCACAGATTGTATGGAAGCATGAAGGGCGCATTATCAATTACACTGGCGACTACAAACGACAGTCGGATGCGTCGTGTGAGCCTTATGTTACCGTGAAGTGCGATGTACTCATTACAGAAACGACGTTTGCGCAACAGGGGAAAACCCATCCAGCCGACGAAGATTCGTTAAAAGCTTTCGATGCGGCCTTAAATACGAATTACATCGTAGGTGCGTACGCGTTAGGAAAGGCACAACGTTTAACACGATTATTTGCTGACTTAAAGCCGGAGTTTAAAGTCATGGTTCATCCGAAAATTTCGAAATACCACCGCGTGTATGAAGAAGCGGGATTTGACTTAGGAGAATGGTTACCTTATCAGAAGCAGGTCTTTAAGAAAACGGCGAATAATATTTACATCGTGCCACCCTTGGTTTTACAATCATATGCTTCGGATATTGGTTACTTACGAGGGATGGCTTCGGGCTGGGATCGATTACAAGAAGGGTATGATATTAAATTGCCGGTATCTGATCATAGCGATTGGCACGATTTACTAAATACCATTACAGAGAGTGAAGCGAAAGTAGTTTACACCATTCACGGCGATAGCAATGAATTGATGCAGCATTTAAGTAACGCTGCTGTTCACATCGAAGAACTATAAAATTATTTCTCCCAATCCTTGTCGAGTAATTACAGGCTCATTGCCGGTACAATCTACTACCGTTGATGGAACGATACTCCCTATTCCACCATCTACCACTAAATCGACCTGATGATTGTATTCTTCAAAAATTTCTTCGGGGTCTGTTGGATAAATTTTAATTTCATCCATATCGTGTAAGGATGTGGCAATGATTGGATGTCCGACTTTTTCAATAATTGCTTGCACAATTTTATTATCGGGCACACGCAAACCGATTGTTTTTTTACGACTTCTAAATACAGAAGGTAAATGACTTGAAGCTTCAAGGATAAATGTAAACGGACCTGGAAAAGCTTTGTTAAGTAATTTATAAATTGATCTATCGAAAGGCTTCGTAAACTCAGAAACGTTACTAAGATCGCTGCAAAGCAATGAAAAGTTGGCTTTATCCGCACGGATATCTTTCATGCGCGCAATCTGCTCGAATGCTTTGTATTGGTATAGGTCGCAAGCTAGCGCATAAATCGTATCCGTAGGAATGATAATAACCCCACCCTTCAAAAGAGTTTGGGCAATCTGATCAATCTTACGTGCCTCCGGATTATCGGGATGAACCTTTACAAGCATGTTGTAAAGGTAGTGAATTTGAGGGAGGAGAATTAATGAATGATAGAACAAGAAATTACTAACAAATCGAGTATCTTACGTCTAAAACCAAACATCTGATTTTGCAATCGTTTTTTTAGTAATTAAGTTTACACCCTACATTTTTTTAATTACTAGTGGGATTAAATTTAATTTTCAAAAATCATGAATAACACATCGATGAAAAAGGAAAACGCGGTCAAAATATTTGAACATAAACAAGTCCGTACCCATTGGGACGAAGACCTAGAAAAATGGTATTTTGCCATTGTTGATGTAATTGCAATTCTCTCAGATAGCAGCAATCCACAAGTATATTGGAGAGTTTTAAAAAAACGTCTTTTGGCAGAGGGAAATGAAACCGTTACAAATTGTAACGGTTTGAAAATGCAAGCCGCTGATGGAAAAATGAGGTTGATAGACGTAGCTGATACTGAACAACTATTTCGTTTAATACAGTCTATTCCATCTCCGAAGGCCGAGCCGTTTAAAGTATGGTTGGCCCAAGTGGCATCGGAACGTTTGGACGAAATGCAAGACCCTGAAATTACCATTGACAGAGCATTAGAGCAATATATGCAATTGGGCTATTCTGAAAACTGGATAAACCAGCGACTGAAAAGTATTGAAATTCGTAAAGAACTCACCGACGAATGGAAAAAAAGAGGATTGAAAGAGGGGATTCAATTTGCAACCTTGACAGACATCATTACCAAGGCTTGGTCGGGTAATACAACTAAAGAAAATAAAATTCTCAAAGGATTAAAAAAAGAAAATCTTCGGGACAATATGACAAACACCGAACTAATTTTAAGTATGCTTGCGGAGGCTTCTACCAAAGATATTTCACAAACCGAAAATCCTGAAACTTTTGAATAAAGTTCAAAAATTGCTAAACGTGGTGGAAATGTAGCAAACGTAGCACGATTAGAATTGGAAACACAAACAGGCAAAAAAGTGGTTACATCGGTGAATGCAAAAAAAGCACTAAAAGAAAATAAAAATTCAAAAGTAATCAAACCAAAAAATTCAAAGACGGAATAGAACCCCACCTTTCAAAAGAGTTTGAGCAATCTGATCAATCTTACGTGCCTCTGGATTATCGGAATGAAACTTTACAAGTATGAGGCAAAAATAAGGAATGTTGAGGAAGGTGAAATGCTTGCTATTAATGAGCAATTTATCAACAAATCGATAAAAAACAAGTTCTAAATCTTGAATTTATAAGCACATAATTATTCGTTTTTATAGGTTTACTACTCTTTTTAAAAAACCTACAAACCTTGAATACAACACAACAGCTTGAAGCATTTAAAAGCTACATGAATTACAGGCGCTATAGCAAAAACACAATCAAAACATATAGTGATGCCCTACAAATATTTTTCAAATTTAATGCGACAGAAAATCTCGAACAATTAACAATCGAACATTTAATTAAATTCAACAACGAGCACATACTTAAAAATAATTATTCTGCTAGTTATCAAAACCAGGTTATAAATGCTATTAAATTATTTTACAGAAATCGATTTAACAGAACAATGGAAGTAGATTTTATACAACGACCAAGAAGAGAAAAACGATTACCGAATGTATTAAGCAAATTGGAAGTGAAGTCCATTTTAGAGTCGCCGATAAACCTAAAACACAGGGCGATGTTAAGTATAATTTATGCATGTGGCTTACGACGCAGTGAACTTTTAAATCTGACATTAAAGGATGTATTATCTGATCGACATTTATTATTCATACGACAATCAAAAGGAAAGAAAGACCGCATGCTACCAATAAGCGATAAACTGATAAGTATGTTAAGAGAATATTATAGAGCTTACAAACCGAAAACATGGTTATTTGAAGGACAAAATCCTGGAGAACAATATAGCGAAAGGAGCTTACAGTTAGTTCTTAATCAAGCATTGAATAAGGCAAGAATTAATAAGCCGGTAACGCTTCATTGGTTACGGCATAGCTATGCTACCCATTTACTAGAGAACGGAACGGATTTAAGATATATACAAGAATTATTGGGACATAGTTCTAGTAAAACCACTGAGATATACACACATGTTAGCACCCATAGTATTCAAAAAATAAAATCTCCTTTTGATGATTTATAGATATTTATATTACTTTAGTACAAACGAAATAAAACTGCGCCAATACATCCTAATACGGAAATAAAAGGAAGTTTTATAGCGTGTATAAGGTAGTTAGCAGCAATGCCAAGACAACAACAACATGACAGTTAAACATTTATTTCGACTTGTATTTTTAATTTGCCTTTATGGTTGTTCGGGCAATGCAGACAACCATGTTAATAGAGCAGGTGAAAAGCAATCTGGACTTTACATTGAGAACGGCCCAAGACAAGGAATGCAATATTTTGATTCTTCTGGAGCAGAATATAATTACAGGTATAATACCATAACCATTTGGAACGACTCAACAGTTTCAATTCAACTAGAAATCGGTTTCTCAGAGATGGGAATGAATTTAAAAGATAGCATTAAATCTAAATTTTTTTTGTTGCCCAGACACTTGACACCTAACGAGCAACACTTTGATACAGGAGGAATATCAAAGGAATTAAAAAGGTTTCTTGCTTTTGAAATTGACAACCCAGTGCACTTGAGCAAAGTATTAAACCCGAGAGAAAAATGCGTACTGACCTTTGGGGTTCTGACCGACACAAAATATCCCGACCCGACAACTCCTTATGAAACTGAACTTCTTACTTCACGTGAAAAAACATCAGCAATATCTTTAAGGCTTAAAATAAACGACACATTAATAATTCCATGCGGACAAATTTTATGTATACAGAAATAAGCACAGCTGCTAACACGGGTTTGGCAAAAGTGGCGGTTCAGTGCTCCGCAGACACATTTGCGGTTAATCAAAGTTTGGTTCTCCGCATCAACATTTGTGGTCAAAATCGCCACCTTCGCCAAGCCCGAAAACGTTATGCCCAATACTAAGAGCGACCGTGCAAACCATAAACAGACAGACAAAAAATGAATGAATTAGAATCTTTAAAGAACATTTTCAAGGACAGAATTTTTAAAATTCCAGACTATCAACGTGGTTACGCTTGGACAGAAAGACAATTAAAAGACTTTTGGGAAGACGTTGTAAATCTTCCAGCCGATAGATTTCACTACACTGGACTTTTATCGCTAAAAAAAGTTGACCGAAATGTTTGGAATAATTGGAATGACGAAAGGTGGTTATTGGAAGACAGAGGTTATAAACCTTTTCACGTAGTTGACGGACAGCAAAGGTTGACAACTTTTGTAATTTTCATACAAGCAATTTCTGAAATTCTAAAAGCAATTCCCGAAAACAAAGACAAAAAAGACGAAGAAATATATCTTGGCTCGTTTAGTTTAAAAGCAATCAAAGAAGAATATTTGGTTGTTCAAAAACCACCTCAATTTATTATCAGCACTTACAAATTCAGTTACGAAGTTGACAATCCAAGTTTCAAATTTTTAAAGTACAGAATTTTCAACGAACCAAATAGCGGAACTATTCAAGAGACTTTTTACACTTTGAATCTTGAAAATGCCAAACGTTTTTTTGCCGAAAACCTTAAGAACTATTATGAAAAATATGGAATATTAGAAATTGAAATACTATTTAAAAAACTAACTCAAAATCTAATGTTCAATGTTTATGAAATTAGTGACGATTTTGATGTGTTCGTTGCCTTTGAGACAATGAACAACAGAGGGAAAAAGCTTTCAAACCTTGAACTTCTAAAGAACAGACTTATATATCTAACAACACTTTATGACGAGAAGGAATTAAAAACAGATGAACGTTTTTCACTTCGTGAAAAAATTAACGATTCTTGGAAAGAAGTTTATTATCAACTTGGAAGAAACAAACAAAACCCTTTGAATGACGATGATTTTCTTGTTGCTCATTGGATAATGTATTTTCAATACACAAGAGAGAAAGGAGACGATTACATACGTTTTCTTTTAGAGCAAAAATTTACGCCTCAAAATATTTATGCAAAGACAGAAGTCGTTGTAAGTTCGTTACAAGAATTTGAAGAAGTAAGAGAAAACGAAGAAACCGACCAAGAAGAAGTCGAAGAAAATGAAAACGAAGAAACAGTTGTACTTCGTTCCAAACTTTCGCCAAAAGAAATCGAAGATTATGTAAATAGTTTAAAATCTGCGGCTGTTCATTGGTACAACACTCATAATCCAGTTAATAATCCAGACTTGACAAATGCGGAAAGTATGTGGATAGACCGATTGAACCGAATTGGTATCATTTATTTCCGACCACTTGTAACTGTTTCTTTCTTATCAAGTGAAGTTGACTCAAAGCAAAGGGTTAAACTATTCAAAGCAATTGAAAGATTTATTTTTATAACATTCCGTTTAAGTAGAGCTTTTTCAACCTATCGAAACAGTGAATTTTATAGAGCAGCAAGACAATTTAGAAATAACGAATTGACAGTTGAAGAAATAACTGAACGCCTTGAACAGCGAATGAGTTATTGTTTTTACACACCTGAAAACACAACAGATAATTTCTTTGATTACACCTATTTTCAAAAATTTATTGACAAGAAATTTAAAAATGGCGGTGGCTTTTACTATTGGAATGGTTTACGTTATTTCTTGTACGAATATGAAATGGACAAAGTAAGACAAAGAGGAAGCCAAAAGATAGATTGGAAGCTATTTATAAAAGGAGAAAAAGACAAAATTTCAATTGAGCATATTTATCCTCAAACGCCTGACAACAAATGCTGGAAAGAGTCTTTTAAAGGCTACAAAAAAGCTGAAATAAACTTTTTTCAAGGGACGTTAGGAAATTTACTTCCATTATCGCAAAGTATAAATTCAAGTTTACAAAATGACTGTTTTGTGGACAAGAAAAATCCACGTTATAACGAAAGAAAAGAGAAAATAAGGCAAGGATATTCTGACGGCTCACATTCAGAAATTGAGGTTTCGACATATGAAGAATGGAATCCCGACAACATATTAGAACGTGGACTGAATCTAATTGAGTTTATGGAGAAAAGATGGAACCTTAAATTTGAAGACGACTACGCTAAAACAGAGTTGTTGTTTTTAGACTTTATGCTTCCTGACGAAGACGAATCTGAGACTGAAAAAACGGACGAATGACAAGAAGTACTGGGCATAACACGGGTTTGGCAAAAGTGGCGGTTCTGTGCTCCGCAGACACATTTGTGGTTAATCAAAGTTTGGTTCTCCGCATCAACATTTGTGGTGAAAATCGCCACCTTCGCCAAGCCCGAAACCGTTATGCGTCACCCATGCAGACATTAACGACAACATGAAAGCTTTAAAAAATGACATAATAAAAATGGTTGGAAAGAATCCAGAATATCTGGAGGACGTTTTGAGCCATTTTGTAAAAGTAAAGTTGAAGAGAGATGAAT
>CAINEC010000154.1 GCA_903847585.1 uncultured Bacteroidota bacterium | reverse complement strand
GGTATCCGTCGTACTGACGATAGATTAAACAGATTTCATTCTGTTTTACTTTTTTTACTTTTTTACCTGTTGAGTATTCCTCAATGATGCGGTAAGTTGAACGAGTTCCCATAATAGATTTTTTTTTTGTGATTAATATTATGGTACAAAGATAATACTTTTTTATTACCCACCAAATTTATTTATAAGTTTTTTAAAAAAATATTTGCCGGCGACATGCATAATCCTAAACATTACTGGGGTGTAATACGGATCTGATCGGCGCATGATCTGCAAAACTGGCTAAACATTACTGGGATTACCCCAGTAAACTTCAGCGCTGTTGCGCGCTGCGTCGGAAGCATGTGCAAAAAAAATCCCCACCTTTCGGTGAGGACATTTATTAAAGTTCAATAACAAATTTATTCTTTGTTAACTTAGTTCGAACTCGTTTATATTTGAGTCCGACTATTACATTCTTTTTATCTTTGTACCTCATGTCATACAAATCACCATCGATTACCTTTCTATCCCAAAATGTTTTAGGTACCTTATTAAAAACAACTGCCACCCTTATGTTCTTATTTAACATTGTATGACACTCATTTAAATTGTGACCGCTATAAGAAAAAGTTAAATCGTAGTTCTTATACTTCTTTAACAGTTCAACTCTTTTGGGAACCTTTGTGTAATCGTAGAATTGAATATGTTGGAAGTACTGTAAAATGTTAACGGGTTTATCATTTACATGAATATAAAATGATTCAGGTGTTATATCTGATGTATTGTTTAATCTAACAGAAAAATTATACCCCAGTTTTTTAGCTCTCATTTCTGCGGACTTGATTTCATCAAACAACCAATTGACAAAAAATTCCCTGTGTTCAAAAAACAATTTAGTTTTTGCAATTCGTGACTGATTAATTTTGTCTCCGTTCATGTTCATCGTGTTCATCCCTGATTCGTTCAAACATAACTTTGTACATTCTTTCGTTCTCATAGGACAAACCTCGTAGCCACTCATTTTTGCAGGTGCTAAGTACAAACTATAAGTTAGTTCATCGTACTTGAATGCCTTCTGATGTTTGGTCGTCATATTAACGGAACCTAAATAAGATATCCCAGTTAATCTTTTTGCTTGAGCTTTAGTAGTGTAAATCATTCGTTTATTTTTTAGTGTAGTGAGTAATTGTTGTTTCTTCATCCACCGATTCCGTAACTAAATCAAAATTGTGTTTCTTACACAACTTTTCCAATGCGGGTAGACATGCGTCGTATGTTTCTTCGTCATCGAAGATTGCTACCAGTTCAGCATATTTGCCGTTATCCAATTCGAAATAAACCTTTACCATAGTGTTGTTTTTTTAGTGTACACAAATATACAACTAATACTTTTATATTCCAAATTTATTTTTAAAAATATTTTTGGGGACTGATCATGCGCGCAGCACTGGCGGAAACATTACTGGGGTAATACAAAAGCAGATCGAGCTGCTGATCATCAGGTGAATTATTACTGGGTTGTCCCCAGTAAACTTCAGCGCTGTTGTGCGCATGCGCCGACAGAACGAATGCGAATTACATCTGAGGGTAATACACAAAAAAAGGTGAACATTTCTGTTCACCTTCTTATTCACTAACCACACACTAAAAACTAATCTATTTTGGTATTGTCCCAAATTACATTACTATTCTCG
>CAINEC010000153.1 GCA_903847585.1 uncultured Bacteroidota bacterium | reverse complement strand
AATGAAATGCCGTTTATGAATATCCGCAAGCGAGAAGGAATGATGCGCGGATTGATTATTCGTAATACTACCATTGGTGGCTTGATGGTCATCGTGATGGTGTATCAAGATGAAGAAGGTAAGTTAAATGGATTATTAGAACATCTGAAAAATAATTTTCCGCAAATTACTTCGTTGTTATATGTCATCAATAACAAAGCAAACGATACCATTCATGATCAGGAAATTCATTGCTATCATGGAAAGGAATACATCGAAGAGCAAATGGAAAATTTAACGTTTCGCATCGGACCAAAATCGTTTTTTCAAACGAATGGAAAGCAAGCATTGGTGCTTTATCAGGTAGCTCGTGAGTTTGCCAATTTGAAAGGTAATGAAGTAGTGTATGATTTATATACAGGAACAGGAACTATTGCCAACTTCGTGGCGCATCAGTCGAAGAAGGTTGTTGGAATTGAATACGTGAAAGAAGCAATTGATGATGCGAACGTAAATTCATCTATCAATAAAGTAGAGAACACGGTTTTTTACGCAGGTGATATGAAAGATTTATTGACGGATGATTTCATGGAACAGAATGGTCGACCAGATGTTATTATCACTGATCCTCCTCGTGTTGGAATGCATGCCGATGTAGTGAAGCAGTTATTGAAAGTTGCTTGTAAGAAGATTGTTTACGTAAGTTGTAATCCTGCAACGCAAGCCCGTGACTTAGAAATGCTAAGTGAAAAATACAAAGTAGTTAAATTACAACCCGTGGATATGTTTCCGCATACGGCGCATGTTGAGAATGTAGCGTTACTAGAATTGATTGATTAACGAAAATGAAAAAAATAATTTTCTTTCTTTTTCTGGTGATAAGTTTGAATGCCTTTGCACAATCGAATGCGATTCGCTGTGTTGAAGGATTTAAAGGAAATGATAACTTTCTTTTTTTACGTTTCGATCATTATGGAGTAGGGACAAAAAAATCCAAGTTCTTAAAAACGAAGAATGGGTTAGAAGAGATCTCTAATATTGATAATTACAAGGGGCATTTCACAACAGCCGATAAAATGCCTTCGCTGTATATTAAAATAGAAGTATCAGATAGTGCAGCTTTTGAAACCGACAAAGAAATTATTGTCGATAATTATCAGCTCTTGCTTCAAAGCACAAAGCGTGTGAATCCTAAGGTGGATACCTTAACGATTAAAGGAACTAACTTTTACGGATATACGAAATCGGAAATTGATTCAGCCGTTTCAATTGCTTCTTATGTTTATTTTACTAAATCGAATGAAGCTATCTATTTTAATTTTATGAATCGTGCAGGAAAAACATTGCTCTATAAAAGTATTTCAGAGTTTATTGAGCAGCGAAATTTACTGCTTACCAATTTTGTTGAACGAATGAAAAAATGTAATTAAGATGTCAGTCTTTGGTGTTTCCATATTTCAAGACAGAGATGCGATGGATCTCTTTGAAGAAATTTTAAATGGTGGTGATTTAATTGGTGAAATTAGAACATCATGTTCAATTGTTATCGACGATTTCGAAGATTTAACAATGTACGAGACCTGTTGCGTAGCTGTGTTGGGTGCAGAATTGGTTGCAGCATCAATGGGAAATATTTCAAAACATTTTCCAGGTCCTGAATTTTTTGATGGTGAATATACCGATGGAGTAAAAGTGGCACATCCTGATTGGGATGAAATTGCTGATCCTTCCAATAAAGATCTTCGATTACTAGCCATCAATGCAATTAAAACACTGTTGACCTCTGAGCGTTGTGATTATTATCTTTTCTGGCGCGATGCAAAACTGTTTGAGGAGTGGGAAGCAGAGATGAATGATTTACTCGAGCGACTGCATTAAAAAAGGCCATCTCATAGAGACAGCCTTTTCTAAAATTATTTTTATTTCTTATAAGTGAATCACTTCGCCATAAGCCATTGCAACCGCTTCCATTACGGATTCCGACATAGTAGGGTGTGGGTGAATCGACTTAATGATTTCATGTCCTGTTGTCTCTAAATTTCTTGCAACAACCACTTCTGCAATCATCTCCGTTACATTCGCTCCAATAAAGTGTGCTCCTAACCACTCGCCATACTTCGCATCAAAAATTACTTTTACAAATCCTTCTGATGCTCCACCTGCTTGCGCTTTACCACTTGCAGAGAATGGGAACTTACCAACTTTGATTTCGTAACCTGCTTCTT
>CAINEC010000152.1 GCA_903847585.1 uncultured Bacteroidota bacterium | reverse complement strand
TGCTCCTCCACCTCTGGAGTATCGATGACTATTGCATCGTACTGTGGTGACAGTTGATCTAATAACGATTTCGTTTTATCCGAAGAAATTAAATGACTAACCGGATTTGTATCGATACCAGCAGGTAGGATATCTAACTGATCGATGGTAGTAGTATGCACACAATCACTAATAGGTGCTTTGTTACTATAATAATCTGTTAATCCACTTTCTTGCTCCATCGAGAAGATTTCATGTAACTTCGGATTAAATGTATTTGCATCAATCAACAATACCTTTTTATTTTGAGCGGCTAATGTTCTTGCAATGTGAGAAGCAATAAATGTTTTACCTTCTCCTTTACGGCTACTGGTAACCGTTATAATCTGATGCTTCCCAGCATCTAAGCTACATTGAATCTTTGTTGATAATGCGGTGAACGACTGATAAGCGCCTTTCACATCTTGCAAAATTTCTATTTGTCCGATAAACGGAATCGATTTCTGATCGCGTAAGTCGGCAGGCGAATGGATCTTACGTTTTGCATACGCTACCATTGCAGCCACTGAACCTAAAACTAAGGCTGCTACCATCACTAAAATAAAAAACAATGGTGATGTTTTTTCTTCAGGATAAAAAGCAGGTTCTGCATTTTCAATAAATCTATTTGTTTGTTCAAATGGATTTTGAATAACTACTAACTGTGCTTTTTTATCAGCAAGGAAATTATAGATACGCTCGTTTAAATAATAATCGCGACTTAACGATTGTAATTTATTTTGCTTGTTTGGTAAATCGCCAACCGAAGCTCTTTCCGAATTAATGGAAGTAGTTAAAGTTTGCTTTTGCAGAATTAATTTTTTTCTTGTGTTATTAACGCATTCTACCAGGAAAGCTCTTTCAGCATCGATATCACTTTGTACTTGTGCTAATTGATCGGTATTACCAGAAGAAATTAATTTCTTTTTCTCTCTTAAATTCTGATTGAAACGATTAATAGCTTCCCCGAAGGCATTATTTTTTATCTCCTCTAAATCTGGCGCGATATAACTATCCGAAGAAGAATGACGCAAATATTCACTTAAACGATCAAGAGATGTAAGCTTTAAGTTGATATCTACATTTTGAACTTCTAAAGCTCCTAATGTTTTATAGGTTGCATCTGATGATTGATACAAATCCATAAAATCATTATTCGATTTAAACTGATTTATTTCTTTCGTTGAATGATGCAACTTATTTGCATAATCAGCTAACTGATCATCTAGATATTCGTTGGTATTACTTGCGTAAGAATTATTATCGTTGTTAATCTGATCGATGTACGTGTTTACGATTGCATTCACTAATACACTTGCCTTTTCCGGAACCGGATGCGTGTAACTTACTTTAACTACGTTAGCATTCGGACGATCAGTTGTAGTTAATACTTTATAGTTTGAATTATAAAGCTCTTTTGTTAATGCGGCTGATGAATAAAGATTAAATCCCCAGTCGTATTCATTAAAATAATTTTTGTTGTTTGATTTATTCACGATGAAAGAACAACCATCATCTTTTATCACCTTACCAAATGTTGCAACAATTGTTTTATCAGTAGTAGGCGTTGAGTAATTAATCGAATAATGACTAGCATCTAAATACTGAAAGTAATAGGCGCGCTTATCAAAGCCTGGTTTAGCAATAAAACTATCGACAGTGAATGGAGCATGATTATAGATCTCTGTATTTCTGAAGTTCCCTTTGATAAAGTAGGCTACATTAAAATCAGTTGTTGCTAATGCCTTTTCAAAAAGTGCTTTCGATTTTATCGTCTCTAATTCTGCAGTAACATCCTTAGTGTTTGTGTTATTATTGATGGACTGGTTAATCAAATCAATTTTTACAACTGCAGTTGATTGATAAACTGTTGGTTTAACAAATAAATAAAAGCCAGCCACAACAAACACAGTGATCATGGTAAATAACATCCAATGCCATTTTGTTGAGATTGCCTTCCAATAATTTTTTATCGTTTTCATAACAGATTTTGTTATTCGATTATGGGTTTAAAAGGAGTAGTACTATTAATGCCATTAATACGACTATTCCAATTTTAATGAGTGTTCTTCCTGAGATTAACATTTCGCTTTCGATTTTATCTTATTCACTAGGGCCGTTATACTCCATAAGATTTAAAAGGTTGCCCGAAGGCCAATAAAAAAGTCCCGAGATGGCTCCCGGGACTTCTAAAATTTAACCTTTAATGACTTTATTTCTTGTCTGGCTCAAAGTCTAACACAATGGAATTCATACAAAAACGCTTGTATGTTGGGGCCGGACCATCATCGAATATATGTCCGAGGTGTCCATCACATCTTCCGCAAAGCACCTCAACGCGGCTCATGCCATAAGAGTTGTCTTCCTTATAAATTACGCTATTAGGGCGTATCGACTCATAAAAGCTTGGCCATCCGCAAGAGCTTCCAAATTTAGCATCCGACTTAAAAAGGGCATTACCACAACATGCGCAATAGTATGTTCCGTTGCCTTCAAAGTCCCAATACTTTCCTGTGAATGCTCGCTCTGTTCCTTTATTTCGGGCGATATAATAAACATCTTCTGGAAGTACTTTTTCCCATTGTTCGTCGGAAACGTTTAAATGTGTGGTGTCGGTTCTTGAGTAAAAAGGATTTTTTTGATTCGTGGTTTCCATATTCTTATTGTTTTGAGTTTTACTAGTTGGTTTTTGTGCTTGAGAGCTGCATCCGAAGAAAAATAGGCCGGATACGAGTAGAATAATAAGTGCGCTTCGTGTTTTCATAGCTTTTGTTTTTAAGAGGTTAAACAGATAGCCTGCGTTGTATAACAATCAGTGCTTTTTAATGTTTAGTCGCAGATTTATTTAATTCCTTACAACCTCCCCTTAAATTTCTTTACGATATCAACACTTCATCGGTTAAAATAGTAATTATAAAAGGTAAATTTTATGGATTTATAGAGTATTTTCGCCTTTGATTTAGCGAATGAAGATCAATATTATTAATCAATCGAAACATGCATTGCCAGCCTACGAAACAGTAGCATCGGCAGGCATGGACTTAAGAGCCAATTTATCAGAAGGCCTTTTATTGAAATCAGGTGAACGTTTATTGGTGCCTACCGGACTTTTTATTGCGCTTCCCGAAGGATATGAAGCTCAAATCAGACCCCGTAGCGGATTAGCTTTTAAGCATGGCATTACCGTGTTAAATAGTCCTGGTACTATCGACGCCGATTACCGAGGAGAGGTGAAGGTATTATTGATTAATCATGGTGCGGAAGATTTTGAAATAAAAGACGGAGAACGAATTGCCCAAATGGTAATTGCAGCACATGCCCGTATTGAGTGGAACAGTGTAACAGAATTAGAAGAAACAGAACGCGGTGCTGGCGGCTTTGGTTCTACAGGAAAAAAATAAACTTATGAGAATAATTGTACCAATGGCTGGAATGGGTAAGCGTATGCGCCCTCACACTTTAACAACGCCAAAACCATTAGTGCCTGTTGCAGGGAAAGCAATCGTGCAGCATTTAGTAGAAGATATCACACGCATGTGTAATCAAAAAGTAGAGGAGATTGCGTATGTTGTTGGACATTTTGGAAAAGAAGCGGAAGATAATTTAGTTGCTATCGCGGAGAGCTTAGGAGCGAAAGGAAGTATCCATTATCAAGATGAACCACTTGGTACTGCGCATGCTATTTTATGTGCATCATCGGCGCTAACAGGACCAGTTGTTATTGCGTTTGCTGATACTTTATTTAGTGCTGATTTTTCGATGGATCCTAATTGCGATGGAGTAATCTGGGTAAAGAAAATCGACGACCCTCGTCAGTTTGGTGTGGTAAAAACTGAAGCTGATAATACGATCACTGATTTTGTTGAGAAGCCACAAACTTTTGTAAGTGATTTAGCCATCATTGGTATTTACTATATCAAGGACGGTGATAACCTTAAAAATGAACTTCAGTATTTGATTGATAATAATATCCGCGAGAAAGGCGAATACCAGTTAACAAATGCTTTAGAAAACATGAAGCTAAAAGGAATGAAGCTTAAGGCGGGTACTGTTGATGAGTGGTTAGATTGTGGAAATAAAGACGCCACTGTTTATACGAATAAGCGAGTATTAGAAATTAAGCATAGTAACAACCATGTTGCTAAATCAGCATCTGTAAATAATTCAGTGATTATTGCGCCATGCTTTATTGGTGAAAATGTAGTAATTGAAAATTCAGTTGTTGGTCCTCATGTTTCTGTTGGAGATAATACAACGATACAAAACTGCGTTATCAAAAACAGTATTATCAGAAATGGATGCTTATTGCAGGATGCTACAATGGACAATTCGTTAGTTGGTAATCATGTGACCTATAAACATAAACTCAACGATTTAAGCTTGGGCGACTACTCTACCACAGCATGATAAAAAAACACATTGCTTTTATTCTTTTTGTTGGAAGTCTTTTTCTGACGGCCTGCGGCTCTACAAAAAATAGTAGTGGCGGTAATGCGAAGCCGTTATCAGCACAAGAAGAGAAAGTTCAGATTACAGCAACCTATGCTTTCTTCAATGCAATGAAGGAAAAAATGAC
>CAINEC010000151.1 GCA_903847585.1 uncultured Bacteroidota bacterium | reverse complement strand
TAACGATGAGCATGAAAAACCAAAGGTGACGAAGAAGATGCGCATGACGTATATTTTATTAGTCGTGGCAGGACTTATCTTCCATTTAGCAGGCTCGCATGCGATGGGTAATTTCTCTTTCTTGATTATCATCTTGAATTTGTTAAATCATTTTTACTTTCAAAAATGGATTAGTTCATTTCAAAATAATGCATGGCCAAGATTTAAAGAATGGTATGGAAGACGATTAATCTGGGCATTAAGCCATATCAAAACGACCATGTTTGCAACGCTTGTGTTATTTATTTTATCATTCGTTGCTTTCAATATTCGTTCTCCTAAAATGGAGTTCTTCCCAAGTGCAGATCCGAATTTTATTTATACCTATATCAAACTTCCAGTAGGAACTGACCAAGCGTATACGGATTCGATTACTAAAATTGTAGAAGGCAGAATTAACAAAGCGATTGGTAAGGATAATAAAATTGTTACCTCTGTAATTGCTAACGTTGCTGTTGGAACAAATGATCCTAGCGAATTTGACCCTTCTGTTCAAACCAATAAATCGAAGATTACAATTGCATTTAAAACGTTTTCTGAAAGGAACGGAGAGTCGTCGGCGTTATACCTCGATAAAATTCGTAATGCTGTAAAAGGAATTCCTGGTGCTGAGATAACTGTCGATCAAGAAAAAGGCGGACCTCCAGTAGGAAAGCCAATCAATATTGAAATTAGAGGCGATAAGTTTGAAGACATTGTTAAAACAACAACTAAACTTCAAAACTATCTTGACTCTCTAAATATCGATGGTGTTGAACAATTGAAGAGTGATTTTGAAGCAAGCAAGCCTGAAATCGTATTTAACATTGATCGCGAAAGAGCTAATCGCGAAGGTATCAGCACAGGACAGATAGGAATGGAAATTCGTAATGCTGTTTTCGGAAATGAAGTTTCTAAATTCAGAGATGATAACGATGAGTATCCTATTCAGCTTCGTTATAATTACGACCAGCGTATTGATGTTGATGCATTAAACAACTTGAAGATAACTTACCGCGATATGAATAAAGGCGGATTGGTTCGTCAGGTGCCATTATCTTCTTTCTGTAATATCTCCTACTCTACTACCTACGGTGGCATCAAACGTATTAATCAGAAGCGTGTGATTACACTAGGATCAAACGTACTGCGTGATTACAATGAACAAGCAGTAATTAAAAATGTAGAAGATGAAGTAAAGAATTTCGAAAAGCCAGATGGTGTTGAAGTTGTAATGACTGGTCAGCAAGAAGAGCAAATGGAGACAATGGTTTTCTTAATGACTGCATTGATGGCTTCCTTCGGATTAATCTTCTTGATTCTTGTTACACAGTTTAACTCGTTGAGTAAATCGTTGATTATTCTAGTAGAAGTATTATTCAGTTTGATTGGTGTATTCTTCGGTTATGCTATCACAGGAATGACCATTAGTACCATTATGATGGGAATTGGAATTGTTGCCTTAGCGGGTATTGTTGTTCGTAATGGAATCTTGTTAGTAGAATTTACAGAGCTATTGCGCGAGCAAGGTGT
>CAINEC010000150.1 GCA_903847585.1 uncultured Bacteroidota bacterium | reverse complement strand
TTTTAATTTCTTTTCCCATTCCCATGATGATGTAATCATCGATTCCAAATCATGAGTTGCTTTCCATCCCAATACTTCATTTGCTTTTTTTGTGTCTGCAAAAACTTTCTCCACATCACCAGCTCTTCTATTGCCAATGGTATAATCTAATTTAACACCACTATGTTTTTCAAATGCATTGATCACTTCCAAAACTGTCAATCCTTTTCCTGTTCCAAGATTGAAGATTTCAAAATTATCAGAAGTAGTATTATTTAGTAATCGTACAATCGCAATAACATGTGCTCTTGCAATATCAACTACATGAATGTAATCTCGAACACAACTGCCATCATTCGTATTATAATCATTTCCAAAAACAGTTATTGGTCCACGTTTGCCAATAGCAGACTGTGTGATAACTGGAAATAAATTTAAAGGCGTCCCAACTGGGTATTCTCCAATCAATGCACTTTCATGCGCTCCAACGGGATTAAAATAACGTAATGCAATTGTATTTAATGTGGTGCTCTTTGAAATATCACGAAGGATATCTTCACCTATTTTTTTTGTATTCGCATATGGACTCTCAGCAGGTTTGATGATAGCATTCTCATTAATAGGTAATGTATCCGGCTCACCGTAAACAGAGCAGGACGATGAATAAACAAATTTCGTTATTCCATTTTCTTTGCAGGCATCCGCTACATTTAACAACGAGTTAATGTTGTTGCGATAATACATAGATGGATGTGAAACACTTTCACCAACTGATTTATAAGCGGCAAAATGAATAACAGCATCAACCGTATTTTCTTTGAAGAATGAATCAACAGCAGACTTATCTGTCAAATCAATATTGAAAAATGCAGGTCTCTTTCCAGTTATCTTTTCGATTGAATTAATTACTTCTTCATACGAATTAGAAAGGTTGTCAATGATAAGCACCTCGTAATCTTTCTCGATTAACTCCACAGCAGTATGAGAACCAATATAACCGGTTCCGCCTGTGATGAGTATGCGATGCTTATTTTGCATTTAATTATAAACTCCAATAGTTAAGTTCTTTAATCTTGCCTCTTAAAATTCCTTTTAAGTCAACAATGATTGCTTTATCTGAACCTAATTTTTTGAAATCAGCTTCTGTAAAGTTTTTATATTCTTTATGATTAACAGCAACTACAATGGCATCGTATCCTGTTCCTGCTTCTGCAACTAATTCAAACCCGTATTCGTGTTTTAATTCTTCACTACTTGCACGTGGATCGATAACATCAACAGCCACTCCATATGATTTAAACTCGTTAATCACATCAACTACTTTCGAGTTACGAATGTCTTCTACATCTTCTTTAAAAGTAGCACCCATCACTAACACACGACTCTTATTGATATCAATTCCTAATGCAATTAGTTTCTTCACTGTTTGCTTCGCTACATAAAATCCCATCGAGTCATTTACATATCTACCCGATGTGATTATTTGTGCATGGTATCCTAACTCCTGTGCTTTATAAGTTAAATAGTAAGGGTCAACACCAATGCAATGTCCGCCAACTAAACCTGGCATAAACTTTAAAAAGTTCCATTTAGTACCTGCAGCTTCTAATACTTCGTATGTATTGATGCCCATTTTATTAAAGATGATTGACAACTCATTCATCAATGCAATGTTTACATCACGTTGAGTGTTCTCAATAATCTTTGCTGCTTCTGCAACTTTAATAGAGCTTGCTTTATGTACTCCTGCTTCAACAACTATCTCATACACCTTTGCAATTTCTTCTGCTGATTCTGCATCGCATCCAGAAACTACTTTCGTGATTTTAGCTAATGTATGTTCTTTATCACCTGGGTTAATACGCTCAGGAGAATAACCAACTTTGAAATCAGTAATGTATTTTAATCCTGTAATATCTTCTAATACTGGAATACAATCATCTTCTGTACATCCTGGATAAACCGTCGACTCATAAACAACATAGTCACCTTTCTTCAGCGCAGCAGCAATTGATTTACTCGCACCTAATAATGGTTTTAAATCTGGTAAGTTATGGTCGTCGATAGGAGTAGGAACTGCAACAATAAAAAAGTTTGCCTCTCTCAATACATCTAACGAATCCGTAAATTGAATATCGCAATTATCAAACGCGCTACTTTCTAATTCTCCTGATGGATCTATTTTGTTACGCATCATATCAACACGTTGTGCGTTGATGTCAAATCCGATTACAGATATTTTCTTCGCGAATTCTAACGCTATTGGCAAGCCGACATAACCTAATCCAATTACTGCAAGCTTTTTTTCTTTTTTGATTAACTCGTTATACATGATTGAAACGGATTTCTTTTTTATTGATTTTTCTTAATGAATAAATGCGCTCGATGATTTCAACTACTTTCAAACCTTCAAGTGCATTTGTTGTCATTGTATTTCTTTCTTTCAGCGTATCGATTACATTCTCGATGATGTAATGATGGTTAGCTGCAGATCCTTTGTAATGACCGTAGTCGTTTGCAGGATTTGCAGGAGGTAGTTCAGGCATCACATAATCTTTGATATGGCAATATTCCACTTCATTCATATATTGTCCGCCTACTTTAATACTTCCATTGCTACCTATTACAGTAATACTGCTTTCTAAATTTTTATCCCAAACCGAAGTAGAGTAGTTAATACAACCCATTCCTCCATTAACAAATTTGAAATTTACAATTCCTGAATCTTCAAACGAAGTGGATTGTTCGTGATTAAAGTCTGCAAATACACCGTTGATATCAGTAATATCTCCAAATACCCAATACATGATATCGATGAAGTGAGAAAACTGTGTAAACAAAGTACCGCCATCTAAATCACTTGAACCTTTCCAGTTCTTTCCTGTGTAATAACGCTCATCACGATTCCAGAAGCAATTTAATTGAACCATGTAAATTTCTCCTAAGCGATTATTTGAAATCACATCTTTTAACCATGCAGAAGGAGGAGAGTAACGGTTCTGCATTACCCCAAATACATTTCTTGAAACTTGTAAAGCTTTATAAATTACTTTCTCGCAATCAGCTTTGTTGATAGCCATTGGTTTTTCACAAACAACATGCTTTTGAAATTCAAGTGCCTTTAACGAATGCTCGGCATGTAATCCATTTGGAGAACAAACATTCACTACATCAATTTCAGGATGATTCTTTAACATCTCATCCGCTGATTGATAAAAAGAAACGCCTTCAAAACTTTCTAAGCCACATTCTTCTTTTGCTCGCACATCGCACATCGCAACTAATTCAGCTTCCTCATTACGACGAATCATTTCAGCATGTCGCTTACCTATATGTCCACAACCTATAACTGCAAATTTTATTTTGCTATTCTGATAATCTCTCATTTTATAACTTGGTTACTAAATTATTTTTAAGCTGGTATTTTTCATTGCTCTC
>CAINEC010000149.1 GCA_903847585.1 uncultured Bacteroidota bacterium | reverse complement strand
GTGTAATTTACAGTGTAACAAATGCCATTACCTAGGATAAGATAGTAACGTTTATTAAGGTTGTTATTAATGAAGGCTGTTGATGTACGAGCTAGAGTTAAGCCGCAGCCGATATTTAACGACGAATTGGTTTTATGAAGTATCCTATATATGGGCAATAGCCTTAATTGAGTCAAGTTAAAGGGGATTTCCATTACTTCAGTTGTTGAATAATGATTGATATGTCTGAAACTGGAATGGTCAAGAGAGAATTTCAATGAAAAATTCTTTAGGGAAGCATCCAAGCCCAATGTTAAACCAAAATTAAACGGATAAGACCGGGTTAAGTTTGATCCATCCGAATATCTCTTATTGTATTTAAAACAATACGGTGAAATCACACCCGTTTTAAAACTATAGATAATCGAATCCTTGGGAATAGCCTTAATTCCTGAAACGGAAAAAACTGTGATAAGTAAAATGGTTATTTTTTCTTTCATTTCAGAAAATGGATATAGAAAAAACCCAAAAGCAAGGTATGTTGGTTACGCATCTCAATTGATGATTTTATAGTATTTGAGATTCCAATTGTGGTTTTTTGGTATATTTTCTCCTTGGTTATTGTACCCGATAATTTTCAATTGAACCATTCCCACATTTTTAGCGAAATAGTAATCAATTACTGTATAGGGCTTTAGATTTTTGTAAAAAGGGTGATTTGTAATTGGATGTGATGAAGAAGCCTTTACCCTAAATACTCTCACAGTATCAAAAGTGAAATTATTCATTTTATAGTTGGTAATCAATTTCACGTATTTGGTGTGCGAGGCTCCGTCGGCACTGAATTCTTTAGTGGTGTCATATGGTGTAAAAAACACTTGGTCTTTTCCGTTACGATTTATATCATTGTGTGATTTTTCAACATTCAACCAGTCACCTTCCTTTTTAAAATTTGCACTGTACGGGATATTGTAAGTTGCTGCAAAATCAGAGTATAGGCTTCCTTCATTGCGACTCTTTCGTTGGAAGCTCATCACCTCATAGTCAATATAATCTGTAGATATCCACCAGGTGTAACATTTGAGCATTACTTGCGTGTCAAGCTCTCCGGTACTATCGCATTCATATACCCACATACTACCGGGCTTAAAGAATGTGTAATTTCTCATTTCTCCGATATAGAATTTACCTAAATATTTTTGGGGCTCGGGTTCTTCTGGCTCGCAACTTGTTACAAAGAAAGAAAACAGCAGGATCATTGCTGTCAGTAATAATTTTCCTTTGTTAGAATAATCATTCATGTCTCAATCTTTAATTGTTCGCAAAAATTTACATTATCAGTAGACTTAAATCCAAATTTCCGCACCACGGAGCCAAAAGTCAACCCATCACTCCACCACCCACTTGATTTGATTTCCAGAGCCCTCTATCTCAATGAAGTAAATACCGGGGGCGGCTGCGTTTAGTGTGATTTGTTGTTGTCCTTTTTCGATGCGATGCGAGGACACTTTACCGCCCACGGCGTTATAAACCGTAATGCTCCTAGATTTGCTATTTCCATCAATACTCAGCGCCACCTCATTGCCCGCTCCGCTGGGGTTGGGGTAAAGGTTCACCATAAGATTCTCACC
>CAINEC010000148.1 GCA_903847585.1 uncultured Bacteroidota bacterium | reverse complement strand
ATTGCACGAAAGCGCAATGTAGTAGTAGGTAAAAACTACAAAGGCACTATTGAAGTTACGGAAGGACTGAATGAGAATGATCCAATCATCACAACAGGATTTCAGGATATTGTAGACGGACAATCGATCACAAATAATTAATTACTGGTTTAGAAAAATATGAAAGATATATTCAAAGAATTTAAGCCAAGCAGCTGGGCGATTAATAATAAAACCACGATTTATATTCTAACGGTTATTATTACGCTAGCTGGTATTGCGACTTACAATTCACTACCAAAAGAGAACTTCCCTGACATTACATTACCGCAAGTTTTTGTGAGTGTAATTTATCCAGGAACATCTCCATCAGATATGGAGAATTTAGTTGCTAAACCTATCGAGAAACAAATCAAAGGTGTATCCGGCGTTAAGAAAGTAAAGAGTACATCAATGCAGGATTTTACGAGCGTATTAGTAGAATTTAATACGGATGTAAATATTGCTGAAGCAAAGCAGAAAATAAAAGATGCGGTTGATAAAGCGCGTACTGATTTGCCTAAAGACTTACCACAAGAGCCCGTAGTAACTGATATCAACTTCAGTGAAATTCCGATTTTGTTCGTTAATATTTCAGGTGATATCGAATTAAACAAATTGAAAAAATTTGCGGATGATATCAAAGACCGTATTGAAGGAATGAAAGAAATTTCACGTGTGGAAATGGTGGGTGCACTTGATCGTGAGATTCAAATCAACGTGGATATGTACAAAATGCAAGCTGCACAATTATCCATGAATGATATTGCCAATGCAGTGAAGTATGAAAACTTAACAATCTCTGGTGGTACCTTAACAACTGATGGAGTTCGTCGTGTGTTATCTGTAAAGGGTGAATTCAAAGATGTTGAGCAAATTAAAAATATGGTTGTTGGTGCAACTGGTGGAGCAACTGTGTATTTGAAAGATGTAGCAGAAGTAAAAGATGCCTTCAAAGAAAAAGAAAGCTATGCACGTTTAGATGGTAAGAATGTAATCACATTAAACATTGTAAAACGTTCGGGCTATAACCTTATTGATGCCACTGATAAAATAAAAGACTTAGTGAGTACCATGCAGGAGAATGAGCTGCCGCAAACGTTAAAAATTACGTTAACAGGCGATCAGAGTGATGCAACACGTACAACTTTGCATGATTTGATTAATACAATTATTATCGGATTTATTTTAGTACTCATCATCCTTATGTTCTTCATGGGTACAACGAATGCCTTCTTCGTTGCATTGAGTGTTCCGCTTTCTATGTTCGTAGCATTTTTAGTGATGCCTACATTAGGTTTCACAATGAACATGATTGTATTATTTGCATTCTTGTTAGCCTTAGGAATTGTAGTAGATGATGCGATTGTAGTAATTGAAAACACACATCGTATTTTCGACAATGGTAAAGTGCCAATTAAAAAAGCAGCGAAGATGGCTGCTGGTGAAGTTTTCTTACCAGTATTAAGCGGTACGTTAACTACACTTGCACCATTTATTCCGTTAGCCTTTTGGAAAGGAGTTATTGGTGAGTTCATGTTTTATTTACCCATCACACTCATTGTAACGCTTACTGCATCGTTGATCGTTGCTTATATCATGAATCCTGTTTTTGCGGTTAGCTTTATGAAACCACATAACGATGAGCATGAAAAACCAAAGGTGACGAAGAAGATGCGCATGACGTATATTTTATTAGTCGTGGCAGGACTTATCTTCCATTTAGCAGGCTCGCATGCGATGGGTAATTTCTCTTTCTTGATTAT
>CAINEC010000147.1 GCA_903847585.1 uncultured Bacteroidota bacterium | reverse complement strand
TAGAAAAAACGGTAAGTAGTGTGGAGTTTGAGTGACCCCTTCTTACTTCCCCTTCTCTTCCTTCCACATTTCAGCAGCTAATGTTAATTCTTTGTACCATTCTTCGCCATACTTGCGTGTGAGGGATTCTTTCAAAAATTGGTATACCGGAACTTTTAAACTCTTCCCCAACTTACATGCTGGTGCACATACATCCCATCGGTCGTAGTTTAAGGCATCGTAGTTTTTGAGTTTTTTAATTCGTACTGGATACAAATGACAAGAGATGGGTTTCTTCCATGGAATTTGTCCGTCGTAATAAGCTTTCTCAAATGAGCACTTCGCAATGCCATTTTCAAAAATAGTAAAGGCACATTCTTCATTTCCGTTTATCAAAGGTGTTACCCAATCACCTTCATCGTCCTTCATATATAAGCCCTGCTCATCTAAACTTTTTAATGCACGCTCTTGTAATAAAGGCTTTACAATAGGATAGTATTTATCGATTTCTTTTAACTCCGATTTATCGAGGGGAGCGCCATAATCACCTGCGATGCAGCACTCGCCTTTGCATTTATTTAAATCGCATACAAAATGTTCTTCCAGCAGCTCCGTAGAGATTAATGTCTTGCCAATTTCAATCATAATTGTAAAATTAGATAATCCTATAGTATTTTCGTGTTACGATCAATAAAATCTATCTTTGCAAAAAATATTTTTTATGTTGAAAGCTAAAACCGCTGCTGAAAGTCTTGCAATACACACCGAAATTGTATTGCCTAACGACACCAACACTTTAGGAAATTTAATGGGAGGCCGACTTCTTCATTGGCTAGATATTACCGCTGCTATTTCTGCACATCGCCATTGCAACCGAGTAGTTGTTACAGCATCCGTAAATAATGTTTCTTTTAATCAGCCTATTAAGTTGGGAGATATTGTTACGCTTCAAGCAAAGGTTTCTCGATCTTTTAATTCTTCGATGGAAGTATTTATTGATGTTTGGGTAGAGGACAATATGAATAGTAAGAAAGTAAAATGTAATGAAGCTATCTATACGTTTGTAGCAGTTGATCAGATTGGCCGACCGATACATGTGCCTGAACTTTTGCCTGAAACGGAAGAAGAAAAACAACGCTTTGCAGGTGCTTTACGCAGAAGACAATTATCGTTGATCTTGGCAGGAAAGTTAAAGCCAGAAGAGGCGAATGAGCTAAAAGCTTTATTTATTTAAAAAACGGATAGCCACTTCCGTTAGTTCACTAACAGAAATTTTATTCATGCAATCAAAGTGTCCCTTCGGACATTTTGCAAATCCTATTTTTGAACAAGGACGACAGCCGACTTCTTTTGCTTCGGCAATAAAACTATTCGCATAATTAGAAGGCATATAAGGTGTCATTCCGAATGCAGGAACCGTATTACCCCAGATAGAAATGATATTGCGATTATACGCCGATGCGATATGCATCACGCCTGTATCATTGGTGATGACCAGCTTGGCTTTTGAAACAACAGCCGCCGATTGCAATAAGCTAAACTGACCACAGGCATTGAAAACAATAGTGCCACAAGCATCTGCTATTTCTTGTCCTGCAGCAAAATCATTTTTATCTCCTACAATTACCACCGGAGAATTAATAGCCTTAATCGCCTCAATCCATTTAGCTGCAGGAAATCTTTTTGTAGCGTGATTAGCGCCAATAACTGCTGTCCAATAGCCATTCGTAAATAATGCTGGCAAAATTTCCTGATTTGATTTTATAGAATTATCAATAAAAAAATCCAAGCCCTCTCCATCATTAATAATTCTTAAATGTTCTACCGCTTTCAAATAACGATTCACAATATGAATGGCAGGCAAGCGATTTATTTTCAAATTCACGAGCAACCACTTTTCAAAATTCAATTTGTTAAATGAAGTAGATTTAACCTTTAACTTCGATTTAATTCTCCACGTTCTAAGATTAGCATGTAAGTCGATGATCTCATCAAATTGTTCTTTCTTTAGATCAGGAAGTACATCTTTTAGTGAGCCATCGGTTGTCCAAACTTTATCAATATTTGGATTGTTTTTTACTACGGATTCAAAATTTTTCTTCGTCAGAAAATGAACTTCCGCATTAGGAACCTGCTTTTTTAGCATTCGAACAACGGGAGAGGTCAAGACAATATCTCCAATAGAACTAAAACGAATGACTAAATACTTTGGCAAGGCTTAATTATTTTAAACAAAGATACTTTTTATCTCTTAAAAACGATTTTCGGGAGTAAAGGAAAATGCAGTAATTTTACAACATGCAATTAGTAGATACCCATTTACATTTATACGCTGAAGAATTTCATGACGACAGAAAGCAGGTCATTGATGCCGCCATACAAAATGGAGTTACTAAGATGCTTTTACCTAACATCGATAGCAGTACAGTATATTCGATGTTACAGCTTTGTCATGATTACCCAGAGAATTGTTTCCCTATGATGGGATTACATCCTTGTTATGTAAATGATACGTATGAGAAGGAATTAAAACAGGTAGAGGCGGAATTAAGATCAGGGAAATATTACGGTGTTGGCGAAATTGGGATGGATAAACATTGGGACTTAACGCATATAGCTGAACAAACAAAAGCACTAACGAAGCAATTAATCTGGGCTTATGAAATGGAACTTCCTGTTGCCTTGCATACTCGTAATTGTACTGCTGATGTGATTGCTATCATTCAAGAATTAAACATCAAAGGATTAAAAGGCATCTTTCATTGCTTTGGAGGAACCTACGATGAAGCGCAACAAATAATTGACATGGGCATGTACTTAGGAATTGGAGGAGTTGTGACCTTCAAAAACAGTGGGCTCGATGAAATAATTAAAAATGTAGATTTAAAAAATATTGTGTTAGAAACGGACGGCCCTTATTTAGCGCCAGTGCCTTTCAGAGGTAAAAGAAACCAGCCTGCCTACATTACACATGTGGCAGAAAAAATTGCCGACTTAAAGCAAATTAGCATCGAAGAAGTAGCGACAACAACTACCGCTAATGCATTAACCCTATTTGGACTATGAAAAAAATATTAGTGATTTATACAGGTGGAACTATTGGAATGATTAAAGACAGTTCGAATAGTCTGAAGCCAGTTAACTTCGGAAAAATTACTGAACGCGTTCCAGAATTAAAACATATTAACTGCTCCATATCGCATTTTACTTTTAAAAAGTTGATTGACAGTAGCAATGTTACTCCTGAATTTTATATAGCATTAGCAGAGACTATTGAGAAGAATTATAAAGCGTATGATGGTTTTATTATTTTACATGGAACCGATACAATGGCTTACTCAGCATCGGCACTAAGTTTCATGTTAGAGAATCTTGGCAAGCCAGTTATCTTCACTGGATCTCAACTACCGCTTGGGGCTATCCGAACAGATGCAAAACATAATTTGATAACAGCAGTAGAAATTGCAGCCAGCGAAGTGGTCATTCCAGAAGTGTGTATTTATTTTAATGATCAACTTTTCAGAGGAAACAGAGCAGAAAAATTTTCAAGTTCTCAATTTGATGCATTTCAATCGTTGAATTATCCATCACTAGTTGAAGCAGGAACCAGCTTACAATACAATCATAAATTCATCAGTAAAAAATCGAGTAAGAAATTAATTGTACATAAAAATTTAAATCCGAATATTGGATTAGTACGTATATTCCCTGGCATTACAGGCAACTGGCTAGAGCATATTTTTAGTGTAGAAGGATTAAAAGCGGTTGTATTAGAAACATACGGAAGTGGAAACGCGCCAACTGCAGAGAGTTTTTTAAAAACAATTAAATCGGCCATCAGCAAGGGCATTATTATTTTAAATGTTTCTCAATGCGCGGGAGGAAAAGTTGAGCAAGGTAAGTACGAAACGAGTAAGAAGTTAAAAGATATGGGTGTGATTAGTGGAAGTGATATAACAACTGAAGCAGCCTTAACAAAATTGATGTATCTCTTCGGTAAGTATCCAAATCAGAAAAAGAAAATCGAAGCAGAATTAGTGAAGGATTTAAGAGGAGAAATGAGTAAATCTTAATTTTTCACAAACCTGTTTTTCAATTAATGAAGATCGCTAATAAATATTTCAGCAGCCTACTTTTATTAGGTTTATTATTTATCAATTCATGCAAATTGCAAAGTGAGTTACCGAAAATTATTACAGAAGAAATTCCTGTTCCGCAACTTGAATCATCTATTATTGAAATTCCTGTTGAAGTAAATCTTCAGCCTATTATCAACTTTGCCAATTCAAAAGCTGATAAAGTAATTCGCAATCCGGAGTATCCAAATTTTGCAACGTTTGAAGGAGTTGAAGGTCCGCGTGCGAGCTATGATGTAATTCGTGACGCATTAACCGGATCTATGCAGGGTAATATGTTTAAAGTAGGAACAACTGCTGCATATGGTATTGCTGGCGACTACTGTTCAGAAATTGTTTGGGGAAAATGTATTCATCCACGTATTCCTTTTTCGTGTGGTACAAATGGAGAGGGGAAAAGAAAAGTAAAAATTGGATTTTCATCGAAAGTAGAAATCACATCTTCCTACGGACTAAAAACGCAAACTGTTGTGTCGGAAGTAACACCGATTGACCCGTGTCAAATGACATTTTTAAAAATCGACATGACCAACAAAGTGATGGATGCTATTCGTCCCTCCTTAATTGAATGCGCAAAGTTTATTGATGAACAAAGTAAGGCGACTAGTTTTAAATCGCTCGCACAAGATGCATGGAAGCAACTATGGACACCAATAGAAATTGAAGGATATGGATTTTTATGTATTAACCCGAATGAGATTAGTGTTAGTCAACTGAATGGCCAAGGTCAAAAATTAAAATTCAATATTGGACTAAGAGCCAATCCGAAGTTTACGCTTACAAAAGATTCTACTTTAAAAATTCCAGCATTACCTGCTTTGAAAACGAATGCGAAAAGCAATTCAGAATTTGTTTTTAATATGCCGATTATAAGCAGCTATAATGATTTAACAAATCACTTGAAAAAAAATTTCAATGAGAAAACGTTTAAGTCGGAAGATGGCAAACAGACAGTTTTAATTCACGACCTTTCGATAGCTGGAAAAGGAAACTCAACAATTGTTTTAGAGATGAATTGTGATTTAAAATTAGGCATCAAGAAATTTAAAAATGCCACTTTGATTTTTACCATGAAGCCTTTTTACGATAGCAAAAATCAAATGCTTGAACTCCGCGATGTACAATTGCAGTCTGATAAAAAGCATTTATTATTACAAGCAGGCACAGAATTGTTTCAAAAGGTAATCGCAAAAAAAATTCAAGAATATGGCAAGACCGATTTTAAACCGATATTAGAATCGAATAAAAAATCTATTTCCGATCAATTACATAAACAGCTTGATAAAAACACTACGCTCAACGGGCAAGTGAACAACTTAAAAATTTTAGGTGTATATCCTTTAGAAAATAATTTAATCATACACACCCAAGCGATAGGCGTTATGAATTTAAAGATGAGTGATTATAGTTTTGAATGATAAGGAACATGCCATTTTTGACTATTTAATTCGTACTTTTGCACCTCCGAAATACGGAGACGTGTCCGAGTGGTTGAAGGAGCACGCCTGGAAAGTGTGTATACCCCAAAAGGGTATCGCGAGTTCGAATCTCGCCGTCTCCGCTAATTCAATTGCATTTTTGAAAAAAATATTTTCGCATGAGAAGCATGCAAGTTTACTTGCAAATGCTGATCAGGTGAAAATGATAAGTGCGAAGCACTGCAAGTGAATTAAGCTTCTCCACCTT
>CAINEC010000146.1 GCA_903847585.1 uncultured Bacteroidota bacterium | reverse complement strand
ATTGGTCGTGTTTCTGATCCTCGCTTATCTCCCGATGGAAGTAAAGTAGTATTCGGTGTTCGTACATTCGATGTAGCAGCTAATAAAGGTCAAGGTGATTTATACATTGTTTCACCTAACGGTGGTGCAGTAACCCCTTTGTTAAATTCTGCAATTGATGAAAGCAGTGCTCGCTGGCGTCCCGATGGAAAGAAGATCGGTTTTATGATGGCCGATGCAAATGGCGATTCTCAACTATGGGAAATAAATCCTGATGGGTCTGATAAGCAGCAAATCACATTTGTTGTTGGAGGAATTAATTGCTTCGGATATTCTCCTGCAATGAATCAGCTTTGGTATGCTGCAGATGTAAAGTTGGATAAAAAGCCTAGCGAGATTTATCCCGACCTTCCTAAAACAGATGGCGCTCGTATCATTGATGGATTAATGTTCCGTCATTGGAATGCATGGCACGACTATGCATACAGTCATATTTTTGTTGCAAGCTATACCGCTGGAAAAATAAATGGTGAAGCAAAAGATATTTTATTGAACGAAAAATGGGATGCACCTACAGGCCCTTTTGGAGGAGATGAGCAAGTAGCATTTTCTCCTGATGGAAAAACATTAGCTTATACCTGCGAAAAGCTTTGGGGAAAGGATGATGCGATGAGTACAAATACAGAAATTTATTTGTATGATTTAACATCAGGTAAAACATCTAACTTAACGGAAGGAATGAATGGTTATGATAATGATCCTGTATGGTCGCCAGATGGTAAAATGTTATTATGGCATTCGATGGAAACACCTGGGTATGAGTCAGACAGAAATCGTTTGTTTGCTTACAATGTAACTACTAAAACAAAATTTGAGTTAAGTACTAAATTCGATTATAATATCGATGCTGTTCAGTTTACTTCGGATAGTAAGAAGTTTTATTTCCTATCTCCAATTAATGCTACGCATCAGGTGTTCGTTTATGATTTTAGCAATCAATTTAAATTTCCAATTAAGCAATTAACTTTCGATCAGGCTGATTACAATGAACTAACGGTTTCGGGTATGAGTAGTTCAACAAAAATTGTTGCTGCTCGTGTTGATATGACGATGCCATCGGAATTGTATGCTATCAATGCAACAGATAATAAGGTTTCTAAAATCACAAACATCACCGATCCTGCTTGGGCTAAATTCAAAAAGGCTACAGTAAAAAAACGCATCGTTAAAACGACTGATGGAAAAGAAGAATTAGTTTGGGTTGTTTATCCTCCTGATTTTGATCCAAACAAAAAATATCCTGCATTATTATTCTGTCAGGGTGGTCCGCAAAGCGTAGTTAGCCAATCGTTCTCTTACCGTTGGAATTTTAGTTTGATGGCGGCAAATGGTTATATCATTGTTGCACCTAACCGCCGTGGATTACCATCATTTGGTGAAGCATGGAACGATCAGATTCAAGGTGATTGGGGTGGACAACCAATGAAGGATTTATTATCAGCTATTGATGATGTAAGTAATGAGCCTTATATCGATAAAAACCGTTTGGGAGCAGTAGGAGCGAGCTATGGCGGATTTTCTGTGTATTGGTTAGCAGGTAATCATAACAAGCGATTTAAAACGTTTATATCGCATTGCGGTGTATTTAATTTAGAATCAGAATTTGCATGTACGGAAGAATTGTTCTTTGCTAATCATGACTTAGAAGGACCTTATTGGAATAAGCCAATGCCAAAAAGCTATGATGCATTTTCGCCAAATCGTTTCGTGAAAAACTGGGATACTCCAATTTTAGTCATTCACAATGAAAAAGATTTTCGTGTTCCATTAAATCAAGGTATTGAAGCATTCACTGCTGCACAAATGAATGATGTTCCATCTCGCTTTTTGTATTTCCCAGATGAAGGTCATTGGGTTGTAAAACCACAAAACAGTATTCTATGGCAACGTGTTTACTTCGAATGGCTCGATAAATATTTAAAGTAAAAAGAAAAACCCTGACTATTTGGTCAGGGTTTTTTTGTTGCTGCATCTTTGCTTAATTGCGTCAGGACATCCTTATACAATTCGCTCATTTCTTTTGGATGATTTTTATACCAATTAAAAGTATTCTTAAAATCTTCTGAACTCACTTTGTGCTTTTCTAAAACATATTTATAATGTCCGTAGGCTACTGTTTTTGTACTATCAGTATAACTGAGATTCTTTAGCTGAATAATGGCTTCTGTATATTGCATATCGGCTAAAAGTGGAATTAACTTTTCCCTTGCAATTAAATCGTCGGGAATTTTTTCTTCTCCTTTTCCACATGCAACCATTAGCATAACACAAGCGATGTAAACAACTACTTTTTTCATCGTCTTGCAAATGTTAATCGTTTACCCAAATTGCTTTCATCGAAAGTTCCTTGATGATATACTCGATGTCCGTTTACAAATGTACTGTCAATTGCTCCTTTAAAAGTTGTTTCTTCAAATGGCGACCAACCACACTTGTATAAAATATTTTCTTTAGTAACGGTAGTTTGTTTTTTCAAATCTACTAAAACTAAATCAGCATAGTATCCTTCTCGGATGTATCCTCTCTCTTCCAGGTTAAAGCAAACAGCTACAGAGTGCGACATTTTTTCTACTACTTTCTCTATCGTTATCCAACCTTCACTAACCGCATTCAACATAGCTGGTAACGCATGTTGAACTAGTGGTCCGCCTGATGGTGCCGATAAATACTTATTGTTTTTTTCTTCCATCGTATGCGGCGCATGGTCCGTTGCAATAACATCAATAAGGTTATTGTTTACTGCTGCACGTATCGCATCTCTATCTCTCTTCGATTTTACTGCAGGATTCCATTTGATTAGTGAACCTTTTGTTTTGTAATCATCATCCGTAAAATATAGATGATGAATGCAAGCCTCGGCGGTTATTTTTTTATCAGCTAACGGTAATGCATTATCGAAAAGTGATAATTCTTTTTCCGTCGATATATGTAAAATATGTAATCGTGTGCCTTTTCTATTAGCTAGGTCTGCTGCAAGCGACGATGATAAGTAACATGCTTCTTCATCTCTGATAATCGGATGCATTTCAACTGGAATATCATCTCCATATTTTTCCTTCGCCAACGCTAAATTTTTTCTTACGGTAGCTTCATCTTCGCAATGAACAGCTATTAGGGTAGGAGCATTACCAAATATTCTACATAATACATTGGTATCATCTACCAACATATCTCCCGTACTCGAACCCATGAATATTTTTATTCCGCAAACATTCAAAGGGTTTGTTCTAACCACTTCTTCATAGTTATGATTGGTCACACCCATGAAAAAACTATAATTCGCTAAGGAACATTCCGAAGCTCGTTGATATTTTGCCTCTAATAATTCTTGAGTAATTGTTTGAGGATTTGTATTCGGCATTTCCATGTAACTGGTAATGCCACCCGCAACCGCAGCTTTTGCTTCTGTATAAATTTCCCCTTTATGTGTTAGTCCTGGCTCTCTAAAGTGAACCTGATCATCAATACAACCTGGTAATAAATGTAAATGCTCTGCATTAATTTCTAAGCAATTTTCATTCACAGATATCGATTGGTCTATTTTTTCAATGCGACCATTCTTAATCAATACATCTGCACTGTAAATTTTGTTTTCATTTACAAGGCTTGCATTTTTTATTACTGTAGTTGTATTCATAAAAATCAAATATTAAGATGGTAATTCACCAACCATTGTCAATGGATCAACCCATTGATCAAATTCTTCTGCAGTTAAATAGCCTAATGCAATAGCCGTTTCTTTTAAAGTCTTGCCATCACGATGCGCAGTTTGTGCAATCTCTGCCGCCTTGTAATAACCAATATGCGTATTCAACGATGTCACTAACATCAATGAATTGTTCAAGTTGTTTTTAATATTTGCTTCAATCGGTTGAATGCCTACTGCGCACTTATCATTAAACGACATACATACGTCACCAATCAATCGTGCAGAATGTAAAAAGTTATAAATCATTACTGGTTTAAATACATTTAATTCGAAATGCCCTGTAGCGCCACCAATGTTTATCGCAACATCGTTACCCATTACCTGAGCTGCCACCATTGTCATTGCTTCACATTGCGTGGGATTTACTTTGCCTGGCATGATAGAAGATCCTGGCTCATTATCAGGAATAAATAATTCTCCAATACCACAACGAGGTCCTGATGCTAATAAACGAATATCATTACCAATTTTCATTAAGCTAACGGCAACTGTTTTTAATGCACCATGCGCTTCAACAATTGCATCATGCGCTGCTAATGCTTCAAATTTATTTTCCGCTGTGATAAATGGAAGTCCTGAAAGTTCAGCAATATTTCTCGCAACATTTTCAGAGTACCCTTTAGGCGTATTAATTCCTGTTCCTACTGCTGTTCCACCTAATGCAAGTTCAGCTAAGTGAGGTAAGGTATGTTCAATAGCACGAATGCCATGGTCTAACTGTGATACGTAGCCGCTAAGCTCTTGTCCTAACGTTAAAGGCGTTGCATCCATTAAATGCGTACGCCCGATTTTAACAATATGCATGAACTCTTTCGACTTTGCTTTTAGTGTATCGCGTAAAGTACGTAAGCCCGGTAACGTTACATCCATCAAAATTTTATAAGCTGCAATATGCATCGCAGTAGGGAAGGTATCGTTTGATGATTGTGATTTATTTACATCATCATTTGGATGTACTGCTTTTTTCTCATCCATTAATGAACCACCTTGCATTACGTGAGCACGATAAGCAACTACTTCGTTCACATTCATGTTGCTTTGTGTTCCTGATCCTGTTTGCCAAACCACTAACGGAAATTGATCATCTAATTTCCCTTCTATAATTTCATCACATACTTTTCCAATCAAGTCGCATTTTTCGCTAGGTAAAACGCCCGCTTCCATATTTGTAATGGCAGCTGCTTTTTTCAAAATAGCAAATGCACGAATAATTTCTTTCGGCATTTTATTAATATCCTGAGCAATTTTAAAATTCTCAATTGAGCGTTGTGTTTGCGCTCCCCAATAAACATCAGCTGGAACTTGCACTGTCCCCATTGTGTCTTTTTCTATTCTGTAATTCATGTTCTAAATGATTTATTCTTTTTAATATTTTTTATTTTATTCTGCGTATTCCATTAAGTAAGCTTTGATGAATTCATCAATTTCTCCATCAAGCACAGCTCCTGTATCAGAGGTTTCATAATCAGTGCGCACATCCTTTACTAATTTATACGGATGTAATACATAACTTCTAATCTGACTTCCCCATTCGATTTTCTTTTTCGAACTTTCAGTTGCAGCTTTCGCTTCGTTACGTTTTCTGATTTCTAACTCATATAACTGCGAGCGCAACATTTGCATCGCTCGTTCTTTATTTCCTCCTTGCGTACGTTCTACCTGACAAATTACAACAATGCCAGTTGGATGATGCGTCAACTGAACTTTGGTTTCTACTTTATTTACATTTTGTCCACCAGCACCACCTGAACGCGATGTCTGAATGGAGATATCTGCATCTTTAATTTCAATATTGATTTCATCATCAATCAAAGGATAAGCATATACAGAGGCAAATGAAGTATGTCGTTTTGCATTCGCATCAAACGGCGATATACGAACTAAACGATGAACGCCATTTTCACTTTTTAAATAACCATACGCATAAGCTCCTTCAATTTCATAGGTGGCTGATTTAATCCCAGCTCCATCGCCATCGAGGTAATCAATTTCAGTTACTTTAAATTTATGTCGCTCTGCCCAACGTAAATACATCCTTAGTAGCATCGAAGCCCAATCTTGACTCTCTGTACCACCAGCACCTGAATTAATAGTCAATACAGCACTTAAGCGGTCTTCTTCACCGCTAAGCATGTTTTTAAATTCAAGGTCTTCTAATAACTTTAATGTTTGACGATACGAATTATCTACTTCTTCTTCTGTTGCTTCACCTTCTTTGTGAAATTCGAAAAGAACAGTCAAATCATCAACAGCCGATTGAACTTCTTTAAAAGCGTTCGTCCAGTCTTTTTTAAAATTAATGTTCTTTAAAATTTGTTCCGCACGCTTTGAGTCATTCCAAAAATCGGGAGCGTGAGTTAGTTGCTCTTCCTGAGCTATTTGTTCGAGTCGGTTATCGACGTCAAAGATGCCTCCTCAGAGCATCTGTTCTATCAGAAAGGTCTTTTAATTGCTCTATAATCATAATGCCGCAAAATTAACCATTTAACCAGCACAAACATTAGCCGATTGTTAATCTTTTGTATTATTTCAAAAAAAAGGCCATCTGTTACGATGACCTCTTTCAATTTATTTTTAACGATTTACTTTAAACTCTACTCTTCGGTTCTTCGCTTTATTTTCTTCAGTATCGTTAGGTACTAGCGGACGAGTATCTCCAAAGCCTTTTGCCGTTAATCGTTTTTCGTCAATACCTTTTTTAATCAAATAATTTTTAATTGTATTTGAACGGCGTTGCGATAAGTCCATGTTCTTAGTTGCATCACCCGTATTATCAGTATGACCTTCAATTTCTAAAGTGTAATTCGGATTTTTCTTCATCAAATCAGCAACCTGATCTAATGCAACACTGTAATTGTTTTGAATAACATCTTTACCTAATTCGAAATAAACATTATCCGCCTTTTCCATAATTGCAACCTGGTCTTTTTCATACGGACAGCCTTTGTTTTCTACTGGTCCAGCCACCTCAGGACATTGGTCAATATTATCAGCAAGTTTATCTCCGTCTTTATCAGGGCAACCTTTCATACTGATATCACCTTTTTCAGTAGGGCAAGCATCGTCCGCATCTGTAATTCCATCACCATCTTGATCAGGACAACCTTTCATAGAAATAACACCAAATACATCCGGACATTTATCATCGGCATCTGCAATTCCATCTTTGTCTTTATCAGGGCAACCTTGTGTAGCAGCTGTTCCTTTTACATCCGGACATTTGTCAACTGCATCAAGAATACCATCGCCATCACGATCTACCGGACAACCATCAGCATCTACAGCAGTTCCCTTCGGAGTTTTCGGACATTTATCTTCTTTATCAGGCACGCCATCT
>CAINEC010000145.1 GCA_903847585.1 uncultured Bacteroidota bacterium | reverse complement strand
GGTGTTCTGTGTTGCCATTCTGTAACAACGCATAATTCACCGTTTATTCTTAATACTGTTCCTACATGAACATCACTTGTTGTAGCCATTTTGATTTAAATTAAAGAAGGCAGAGTGGTAGCTCTGCCTTCGGTTTTTTTAATGATTAACCTTCTACTACTTCGAAGTTTAATTTTGCTTTAATATCTCTGTGAACATTGATTTCAGCAACGTATGCTCCAGTCTTCTTAATATGATCTGTAGGCATTGTTATTTGCTTCTTGTCGACTTCATAACCCATTGCAGTAAGTTTATCTACTAACTGTTGAGATGTGATAGAACCGAACAATTTACCATTTTCGCCAACTTTAGCGCCAATAGATAATGTTACACTTTCTAATTTAGCAACCAATGCTTCAGCATCCATACGCAATTTGTTAATCTTGTGCGCACGTTGTTTTACTGTTTCTGCATTGATTTTTTTGTTGCTTTCATTTGCAATTACTGCGAATCCACGAGGGATAAGGTAATTCAAACCATAACCATTACGAACTTTCACGATTTCATCAGCGAAGCCCAGGTTTTTGATGTCTTGTTTTAAAATTACTTCCATGCTATTGTCCTCCTCCTTATTTTAATAAATCTGTTACATAAGGCATCAATGCTAGATGACGAGCACGAGCGATTGCCTGTCCAACTTTACGTTGGTACTTTAATGATGTTCCTGTTAAACGACGAGGAAGAATTTTTCCTTGCTCATTAACGAACTTGGTTAAGAAAGTAGCATCTTTATAATCGATGTACTTAATTCCAATTTTCTTGAAACGACAGTATTTCTTTTTGTTTACCTCTACTGCCGGTGGATTGAGGTAACGGATTTCTCCATTTACGTGTGTAGTTGCCATTTTCGGTTTCGAGTTTTAATTTACTGATTCTTCTTGTTTTTTCTGAGATGCATTCTTGCGTTTGCGCTCGTTGTACGCGATAGCGTGTTTGTCAAGAGCAATTGTTAGGAATCGCATGATGCGCTCATCTCTTTTGTACTCAACTTCCATTTTAGCGATCAATGTTGGATCAGCTTGGAATTCGAATAAGAAGTAAAAGCCTGTGCTTTTCTTCTGGATAGGATAGGCCAGCTTGCGTAATCCCCAATTGTTCTCATGAACAATTACGGCTCCGTTATCGGAGAGGAATTTACGATACTTTGCAACCGCTTCTTCAACCTGCTCTTGTAAAAGAACTGGAGTAAGAACGATTACAGTTTCATACTGCTTGGTCATTTTGTTTGTTTGTTAAATTAATTTATTTGAATTATCCCTGTTTTTAGGGAGGGCAAAGATAGGGCTTTAACTCTTAAAATCAAATAAGATGGACTAAAAAAAATCCTATTTTTTACTCGTAACGTAAAGCCTCTATTGGATCTAGTTTAGATGCTCTAATAGCAGGGTATAATCCACTGCCAATTCCAACTATAAAACATAGGGTGAAACCCATTAACATCCATGCCCAAGGAATAATAACGCCCGCACCAGTAGCAAAGGCAACTAAATTCCCTATAAGAATGCCTAATAATACTCCTAATAGTCCACCTATCTGGCAAATTACAATAGCTTCGGTTAGAAATTGGCGCCTGATGTTTTCTGCTGTTGCTCCTAACGATTTTCTAATACCAATTTCTCGAGTTCGTTCTGTCACCGATACCAGCATGATATTCATTAATCCAATTGCGGCACCTAACAAGGTGATTATTCCAATAAAAATCGCAGCGGCTCTTAAATAAATCAAATTGTCAAAAAGTGCTTTTGATAAGCTATCACTTTGAGAAATGCCAAAGCTATCAGGGTTGCCTAGTTTGTCCTTGCGGATCGTTCGCATAAGACCCGTTGCTTGTCCGTTAATTACCTGTAAATCTTGTACAGAATTAGCTTTTATAGTTATCGAATAAGAAGTACTGTTCGATAAGTAATTCATTTTGGCATTTAAAATAGGAATCGCCACCATCTTGTCGCCACCAAATCCCATACTGCTTCCTTTTTCTGCAAGACTTCCAATCACTCGGTATTGCTTACTGCCTATGTAAACCAGCTTGTCTACAGGATTCTGATTTAAAAATAGCTTGTCAGATATTTCCTTTCCTAGAATGCAAACATTAGCTCCCATATCAAGGTCCTGTTTATTAAAATTCCTACCGTTTTTTATCTGATAACCTAATACTTCAAAATAGTTGTCGTCAACTCCCATCACTAAAATGTTGGGATTTGTTTTCTTCGACTCAAAACGGACAGTCCCAACAGGAGTTACAGATACCGACAACGAAACAGTTCCGGGAGAGTCAAAATGCTCTTTGAAGTAATTAGCCTGGTAAAAATTAATAGGAGGGAACACATTTCTTTTACCCGGACCATGTCCCATACGAATGGAAGAGGAAACATTGCGAATAGTAACAGAGTTGCTTCCCATCATTGAAAATGAATTATTCAAAGAATATTTTACCGCATCAATAGCTGTTAATGTTCCAACCAAAGCCATAATGCCTAACGCAATGATAAAAATCGTTAGGGAGGCTCTCAGTTTTTGACTTTTGATAGCCTGTAGAGATATGGATAAGTTTTCCTTTGTAGTCACTCGTCAAAAGTACATATGATTGCCGTACATCATACTAATTTCATGAAATGTTTTTGATTTTTTCTTTGCGATTTGCCAATGTTGTGCGTATACTTGCATTAACAAATAAAAATAACATGAAAAAAATCGCATTTTTAATCGCATTCTTTACGTTGACATCTGTTGCATTTGCTAATGCACAATCAACTGAAAAAGTATCTCAACAAAATCCAGAGAAGAAAGAAAAAACTTGTGACAAGAAATCTGATAAGTCATGCTGCTCTAAAAAAGAAGCAAGCACGACAGCAAAATCTTGTAACAAAGAAGGAGAAAAAGCAGAAGTGAAAGCTTGTTGCAAAAAAGGACACGAAGAGTCTGAAAAGAAATAAAATGAAAGCCCCGGATATCCGGGGCTTTCATTTTAATATTGTTTTGATTTCTGCCAATGAATTAACTGTAATAAAATTGTTTTCAGTTGAATCATTTTTGTATTCAGGAGATAAATGCACTGCTCTCATACCTGCATTGATTGATCCATGTATATCTGCCTCCAACGAGTCACCAATCATCAAACAGTTTTCGGCAACACTTGCTCCACTTATATGCATTGCATGTTTAAATATATCAGGACTTGGCTTGTTATGTCCTACTTCTTCAGAGATAAATATATGTTTGAAGTATTTTCTTAATCCCGATTCTTCCATTTTTATATACTGCACTTCTTTAAAACCATTGGTGATAATCGAAAGTGTATATCGGTCTTTTACATAATCCATTAATTCAATAGCACCTTCAATAAGGTTTTTCTTTAATGGCGTTCGAATCACAAAATGACTTGCGAAAAATTCGTTGATGGTGTCATCAAAAATATTTAATTCTTCCAGCGAATATTTAAATCGGTTTATTCTTACATCTGATTTGGTTACTTCATGCTTTGCATATTTTTTCCAAAGAATATCGTTATGCTTTTGGTAGGTAGAATGAAACAATTCAAATGGCACATTAAAGTTCTCCAGGATTTTAATCTCCTGATGTATTTCTTGTAATGATTCTTTCGCGTTCTTATCAGTGTCCCATAAGGTATGATCTAAGTCGAAGAAAATATGAGTGATATTTTTCATTTGGTGATTTGCTCTTGTAAGTCAATAACGTTTTTAGCATGAAAGATTTCAAAAAGACTTACCATTAACGTCGACCAAAATAAAATAGAAATAAACATGAATAGAAATATTTTTCTCTTCTTAGGTTCAAGGCTATTTGCAATGATAGTTCCTATTGGAATGGATAAGATAACAGGTGTAAGAAAGGCTATCCCAAACAATCCATATTTGCGAAATATTGTTACGATTCTTCTGTTTCTCTTCGTGAATACTTTTTTTGGTTGCTGATGGCTATCAACGTAAGTATACTTGATTTTTACTGGAGTGTCGACATCCGCAACAGGTTCTGAGTAGTTACTATTGCTATTAAACGTTCTCTTAAATTTTAATTTAATCATCAACCACCCTTGATGTATTTTGTCAGAGAAAAATGTGAACACAAAAACTCCAAGCATTCCGCCTAAAACGCTATAAAGAATTACTTCGAAGAAAGAGAAGTCGTGACTTTTATTGTAATATGCAAAGGTTGGTCCTGTAACGAATTTAACGCTACTCAATAAAATTACTTGAATAATTTTAATGATCTCTTGCATAAAAATAAAAGTAGTAAGGCCGACTAGTGTTGAGCCTTAGTGCCGAATGCTAAATCGCCAGCATCACCTAAGCCTGGAACAATATAAGATTGTGCGGTTAACTCTTCATCAATAGCACCTATCCATAACGTTACATCCGATGGTAAATGACTTTTTACATATTCTACACCTTGCGTACTTGCTATACACGCAACAATATGGGTATGTTTCGGACGGCCACCTTGAAGCATTTCTTTAAAGGTAACAACAATGGATGAGCCTGTTGCCACCATTGGATCTGCTAATATCAAAATTCTGTCTTCTAAACTCGGACTACTCATATAGTCTAAACGAATATCAAAGCTACCATCTTTATGATGCTTTCTATAAGCAGAAACGAACGCATTATCTGCTCCGTCGAAATAATTTAAAATACCTTGATGTAGTGGTAAACCTGCTCTTAAAATTGTTCCGACAACTGGAAGCTCTTTTAAAAGTGGAGTAGGAGCGACACCTAAAGGAGTAACTACATCCTTCGTTTCAAATTCCATTGTTTTGCTTATTTCATAAGCTGCAATCTCACCAATTCTTTCAATATTTCTTCTGAAACGCATTCTGTCTTTTTGAATTTCAACATCTCTTAACTCTGCTATGAAATGATTGATGATTGAATTCTTTTCGCTTAATAAGTGTACCATGGTGTCTGTTTTTAAATAAATAATCCTCCGTTAACATGTAAAACTTGCCCAGTCGTAAATTGACCACCAGTTCCACACAAATATAAAACTGTTTCTGCAATACTTTTCGGATTGCCGAGTGATTTTAAAGGTGTTGATTGAATAAGTTCATTGCGTAAACTGTCATTAATTTCTCTAATCATACCAGCTTCAAAATAACCTGGTGCGATGCAGTTAACAGTTATGTTTGAATTTCCAAGTTCAATCGCCTGAGTGCGTGTTAGTCCTTCAAGGCCTGCCTTACTCGCTGCATAGGCCGATGTGCCAACTACAGCACGATGAGCTACAATTGATGAAAAATAAATTATGCATCCTTCGTTTTGCTTTTTCATCTGCGGAATCAAATGCTTGCTAACCAACATTGGACCTGTTAAATTGATAGATAGCACTTCATTCCAGTTTTCAAGTGGTTGCTTCCAACTCATGCCGCTATAGGAAATGCCTGCTAAGTGAACGATAGCATCAATACGAGTAAAATCACTAATGATTTGATTCGTTGCATTCGCAATACTTTCTTCGGATGATATATCAGCGGTGTATACTTTAAATTGCAAACTGTTTTTATCAGCTTCGTTTTTGAATAATGTAAAATCGAAATCTGCATTACGATTAATAGCAGCCACGTGATAGTTGGCGCGAATCATTGTGAGCACAACTTCTTGCGCAAGACCACCACTAACTCCTGTAATAACTGCAACTTTGTTTGACATAATTATTATTTCAGCCAACGAATTAAAAAAGGTAATTCGTTTTTTTCAAGATGTAAATATACTGAATCTTCTGCTCCAAATCCTTTAAAAAATTGACGCACATTTGAATTGTTAGAGCCGCCAAAGTCGAGCGTTAAAGCATGATTGCTATTCTCTTTTATGATGCTATCAAAGAGTAAAAACATACCACCATCATTTTCCGTATTGAATTTTCTAAACCCTTTTAAATATAGTAGTCGATGATGGTATTGAACAAAATAAGCACCTGCTACTAGTTCTCCATTCAGTAAAAGGCCCTTTGAAATTACTTTGCAATGCTTCGGTAATTCATTCATCAATTGATGCAATGTTTTTAAATGTGCATCAGAATAATTTAGCTTCTTTTCTGATATCGTGTTTTTGAATTCTTTGATATAAATGGAATAGTCGGTAATATCTACAATAGTAGTTTCAAGCGGAGAAATCTTTTTTAATTTTCGAATATGGCTTTCGCTATAATTTTTTCTGAGTGATTCGTAAGTAAGATTCAGATTGAGCAGTTGGTATATTTTTTCACCTGACTTGTATTCGCTCGAAAAGTCATTCGTTGAATTGAAAACATTAAAGTTGAAATAGCTCGCAAGTTTATTTAATTCATGAATCCATGGCTTGAAATCGGAAATTGGTTCAGAAGCATAAACTCCAAAATGCCTTACGAAATATGGCTGCGTTAAGTGTTTGATAAAATACTTTTGCTTTATGCTGATTGGGAAAACTGCTTCATAGTCGTTTAGTACTAAAGCCGACCAATCAGGACAACATACATCTAAATAAAACGAGCATCCAAAAATCTGAGGTGATGTACTGCGCAAAATGCACTCATCCCATTTTTGAATATTGATTTCTTCTCGCTTTAAATATTTAATCATTATTTATTCCTCTCTTTTTGAAAAGTAGTGAATTGATGTTTGTTTTTGTTTTCTGAAATAAATCGATCAAGTGCTTTTAGTCCGAAGCGAGTTAATGATTTTGGATGTCCAATAATTACCAATTCGTTTTTGTCTTTATACTGACGCAGCGCTTTACTTAATAACGCTGCGTTATATCCATCAACCGAAACAGTGTTCTGTGTGTACTGCGTCAATAATTTCTTACGCATTCCAGGAGCTGCAATCGGGACTCCATCACCCAAGGGCTTGTGTTCATAAGGATTGATTCTTCCAAGTAAGAATAATTTCCAATAAAACAGCGGACTGTTTTTAATTGAGCTTATTGGTATTTCTTTAAATGGTCCTTCTTCAGATTTACAAGGATCGTTATCAAAATTCCAACTACTTAAATCTGGCGCATTCGTAAAATCATAACTGTATTGTTCTGAACTATACTTACCGTTTCTAAATACGCTGGAGTCGACAGTGATATTGTTTTTTAGAAAAGCCGATTTGAATTTTTCAAATGGTTGTATGCACCAACCTCCAGCACGAAATGCGAATATTGAATCAGGTGCTGTGAGAGACTCAAGTTTTTGTTTGTAGGTTGCGACAATTCTCTCAATATTTTCATCACCAAAGTCTGAAAGCTTATAACGCTTAGCGATTATATGCCATTTGCCATCACGATAAAAGCTGTCTTCCCAATGTGGATGGATGTGCAATTGAATATCATGTCCCTCTATATATAACTGTTTTACTTGATTCGTGATTAGTTTATAATCCTCTTCAAGTTCAGGGTATTTGCTTTTGTATTCCTCTAGTTTTATAATGTATCCAACATCAACAAACTGAACTAATTTAATGTTGTGCTTGTCGGCTACTTCTTTAAGTAATTGCGTAGGATTTAAAATGCAATGCTTAGCTGTTCCAGTTCTTTCACCGAAATATAATTCATAGTCGAATGTCAAATAAATATTCATGAATTAATTTATCAGCTCGTTATTAGTTCCAAATGGAGTGTACATCGTAACTCCGTATTTGTTATAGTAATCAATCATTACTTCTAGCATCTTGTTAGCGTCTATAAGCATGCATTTTGCTTCGCCAATTTTACCATTAATCAATACCTGTTCTTTTTCAAACAATGGTTTAAGTGCATCACAATTTCTTTTCGCAGACCAAACAGGGTTGTGAACTTTCGTTTCCATCTTATGTATTACTCCATGATGATTAATCATTTTTACAGTGAAAATTTGATCATCATAAACAGGATATTTAAATAAAACAGCGTCTTCCAACGTATGTAAGTTAGTGCAAGCTCCATTTAGGGTCGTTCCCAACATTAATATTTTTCCTTTCTTGTTACATAGCTTTCTAAAAGGAGAATATTCATTGTACGGAGTTATATTTCCGAAATGTGAGTTGGTGAAGTAGTCCGCTTCTTTACCAAATGCGCAAACGGAATCAGTAGGGTGAAAGCTTCTTTTTACACCGGTCATTTTACGAAAAGTTTCTGATACCACTCCCATTTGTGATGGCGTGTTGTTTAATTCAAAAACTGTTTTTTCAAGTAAGTAATCTTTGTTTCGTCCTTTAGCTGGGAAGACCGGCATTAATAATGTTCCTTCTGGTCCAACGGATTCTAGCAAAGCTTCAATGAGGGTTAATGCGCCACCGTTAATATATCCAATTTTACTAAGCGAACAATGAACAAGTAAGTGGTCTCCTTTGGCAACGCCAATATTTTTTATTTGATCAATTAAGCCTTCTTTAGTTAATAATTGATTGTTGTTTTTCTGAGAAGTTAGTTTTCTGTTTCTGAAATACTTTTTAATTCGCTTAAGTAGTTCGAGAATTGGTTCAGGAAGTATACGTAGTAGAGCATCTTTCATCATTCTTCTCTTATTTACTTAGTTGATGCATATGCTACTATTTCTTCATAGACGTGACGCCATCCTTTCCATTCGTCTTTGTCGTTCACTGTATGATTATGCCAAAGTGTAACAAATGTTCCATTTACATTTCTTACTTCATCAATCATTTTTTTTGCTTTTATTATTGATTCTTCGGGTGATAATCGCAAGTAGTCTTTTAATGTTCCATCCATTAACATAAACGGAACGATACGTAATTGCGTTGGGGTATCAAGATCTAAATCGTAAAAGTAAAATGGTGAACAAATGCTAGCTCTGAATCCAATTTCAGAAGCATATCCCAGTGAATAATCTTCCTCAATATCTAAGTCTAATAAAATTCGGTAGGTATCTGGGAAAGTCACTTTCAAAAAGTGCTGTCTGCTTTTAGTTACTTCTCGTTTAATAACTTTTGTTAAGCGTTTAATCTCTTTTTGAACTTGATTTTTATTTCCATTGCTTGCGTAGGATGGATGAATTCCGACATCTGCATTATCTGCAATAGATTTAATTAACGATTGAAATTTTAAGCTTCCTTCAACAGCAATGTTTTTGTCGTATTCACCATAGTTGCCTAATAGAAAAAAGTAGATTTGCTTGAAGTGGTGTTTTTCTTTTAATTCAATCTGCCAATCATATGTATCAAATGGGTCTTTTTGAATTCCAGTTAATACTTTTAATCGTTCAATTATTTTTTCAAAATCTAGCTTTAAAATAGCAGCTGCAAAGGCTCCGAATTGTCGGGTGATTCCTTTTTCTTGATAGGCATAGGCACTATCAATATCAAAGGTTGAAATGAATTTAAAATGCTTTTCTCTGAAATGTAATTCAGGGTATTTAACTTTTAATTGGTGCTTTAATTCGTTACACCAAATATTAATGAGTGGCTTATTAAGAAATCCTTTTTGGTAGGCAAGGCTCTGCTGCGGACTAAATCTTAAATGTTCATCTTTAATATGAGGTAAATATTCCTCGTATCGACTTATTAAATAAAATGCAGCAGCGAATGGATCAAATGGAAAGTCATATTTCGGATGTGTTCCAAAAAATACAGGCATGTTTTTCCATTCAAAAACATTCAATTCTTGGTCTTCTATTCCTTTTTCAAATAATAGTCTTGAAGCATAAATAAAAAACTCATCTCCAAAGGCATGTTCGCAGTAAGTTATTTTAGGAAGGCAGCTCGAACGAAACGCGTTTTTGTCATTCGTTATCTTAAAGTTTAATCCAATAATCTCGTTTAGTAGTAGATTTAGAATATACTGCAGGCGAGGTGTGGACTTATGAGAATAAACTAAAAGTTGAGTGTCTTTCATTATACATGAATGAAGTGCTAAAAATAGTGATTTCATTCACTGCATTTGCACTAGAAATCACAATTCTCCTTCATCAGCAAAACTATAATATTTATTTCCAGCAATGATAATATGGTCTAGCAACTGAATGTCGAGATGTTCTGCTCCAAACTTTAGTTTTTTAGTAAGTTCTTTGTCCGCGTGACTTGGCTCATTGGTGCCGCTAGGATGATTATGAACAGCAATGATATTAGAACATGCTACTTGAACGGCCTCTTTGAAAATAATTTTAGGGTCAACGACGGTTCCGCTTGTGCCTCCCATGCTTACTTTCTTTTTTGTAATAATTTTATTGGCCCTGTTAAGTAAGATGATCCAGAATTCTTCGTAGGGCAGGTCGGCTAATAGTGGCTGCATTTGCAAAAACGCATCGTTGCTGCTTTTGATTTTATATCCAGCAACATCGAATTCCCTTCGGCGTCTTCCTAGTTCAAGTGCCGCCAAGATGGAAATGGCTTTCACAGAGCCAAGTCCTTTCACTTTTGAAAGTTCTTGAATACTTAATCTACTTAAGTTCGCCAAATTGTTATCATAAGAAGTCAGTAGCTCATTGGCAATTTCTACCGCATTTTTGCTTTTTGATCCAGTTCGGATTAAAATGGCAATTAATTCAGCAATGGATAAGGAGTTAAGTCCATGGCGGACTAATTTTTCTCGGGGTCGGTCAATTATAGACCAGTCAGTAGTTGAGGAGTCGTTCATTTGTTAAAAATTAAATTGGGCAAAAGAAAAATCAACCCGTTTCTATTAAATAGAAAAGCCTTTCACAAAGGGAAAGGCTTGATAAATTTAGGAGCTTTTAAATTATAAGCTATTCAAATGCATTTGAATGCTTGACTTCAAGTTAGCAGCTTTGTTTTTGTGAATCACATTTTTCTTCGCTAAACGATCTAACATAGCAGATACCTCAGGTACTAACTTAGAAACCTCTGCTTTGTCTTTACTATTGCGTAATTCTTTTAAAAGATTACGAGTAGTTTTAGCTTGATAACGGTTACGCACACGTTTTGAGTCGTTTGCGCGGATTCTTTTTTCGGCTGACTTATGATTTGCCATTGCTCTTGTTTTTTTAAGATTGTGCAAGTTAATACTTTACACAACAATTTCCTATTATTTTTTGTAGTCCGTACGGGAATCGAACCCGTGTTTCCTCCGTGAAAGGGAGATGTCCTAGACCCCTAGACGAACGGACCATTTAAAGAACTTTCCCTTTTAACGGGAGCGCAAAATTAGGCTTTTATTTTTATAAATCAAGCCTTCTGCTGTTTTTTTCTAAATATTTTAAATATCTCGGTTTGTATCGAACTTTTCTAGGTAGTCAGCAACTCGTTTTAAGAAGCTTCCACCCAAAGACCCATCGACCACGCGGTGGTCATAGCTTAAGGACAAAAACATCATATGACGGATAGCAATAGCATCACCCATAGGGGTTTCGATAACTGCTGGCTTCTTACGGATGGCTCCAACTGCTAATATGGCTACCTGGGGTTGGTTAATAATAGGAGTTCCCATCACATTTCCAAACGAGCCTACATTCGTTAGTGTGAATGTACCGCCTTGAATTTCATCCGGTTGAAGTTTGTTGCCACGTGCTCGGTTAGCTAAATCGTTTACCGACTTAGTTAATCCTAATAGGTTTAATCGATCAGCATTTTTAATTACTGGTACAATCAAATTCCCCGTTGGAAGTGCCGCAGCCATTCCGATATTGATATTCTTTTTAATGATAATCTTAGTTCCGTCTACACTTACATTAATAAGTGGAAAATCTTTAATTGCCTTTACAACCGCTTCAATGAATACAGGAGTGAAAGTGATTTTTTCTCCTTCTCGTTTTTCAAAAGATTTCTTGATTTTATCTCTCCACATGACCAAATTAGTAACATCTGCTTCTACATAAGATGTAACGTGAGGAGATGTTTGTTTACTCATTACCATATGATCCGCAATTAATTTGCGCATACGGTCCATTTCAACAATCTCAACATCACCACTGAATGAAGTCGCAGGTGAAGAAGGTGCTGAAGATGTAGTTGGAGCACTCGACGAAGGCTTTTGAACTGCTGGTGCTGGACTTACTGTCCCTGATTTTTTAGCATCAACAAATGCAAGGATATCTTTCTTTGTAACTCGACCTTCAGAGCCAGTCCCTTGAATACTATCTAGTTCGGATTGAGAAACACCTTCTGTTTGGGCAATATTTTTTACTAATGGAGAATAAAATCGATTAGCGTTTGAGCTGATAGGTGTTGTTGAAACAGATGCTGTACTTGCAGGAGCAGGTGATGGATTTGCTGCTGGAGTTGGAATAGCAACTGCCGCAGGTGCACTTGCAGGTGTAGATTTCACTTCTGTGCTTCCACCGCCAGTTTCAATAAT
>CAINEC010000144.1 GCA_903847585.1 uncultured Bacteroidota bacterium | reverse complement strand
TTCGGAAGCAGGATTGACATTAGAAATCATCAAACACTTTGCAGGCAAGAAACCGATTTTAGGTATTTGCCTCGGACATCAAGCTATTGCAGAAGCATTCGGCGGACAATTACGTCAGCTCGATCAAGTATTACATGGAGTAGTGCGTGTATGCACGATAACAAAACAAGATAAAATTTTCAATGGCATCAATAACAACTTCGAAACGGGTCGTTATCATAGTTGGGTCCCTGATGAAAGAACTTTCCCTTCATGCTTAGAAATTCTCGCTACTGATGAACAAGATTGCATTATGGTTTTAAAGCACAAAGAATACTCCATCTACGCCATGCAATTTCACCCCGAATCCATTATGACACCAGACGGGAAAATGATGTTGAGGAATTGGGCAGGTTTGTGGGTGTAGTTAAATTTTATATTTAACCAGGGTGGGGTTTAAACCCTACCCTGGATGGATGATTCAAAATTGTATTTCTAATAGCTAATGATTTTTAAACAGGCACAGGTTTAAACCTGTGCCTGTTGGTTGAGGTGTCCTTTTACCCAATTTTATGCATCCGGAATCTGTGTTCTGGATTTTAATCCCAACCAATTTTTCCGATTAAAAAAACTTAAACGACAGTAAACGTTTATTCCTTGGAAATTGCTTTTCGCTCATTATACTTTTGTCTATAATGAATCTATTGAAATATTCATTTATTCTAATTATATCATAAAAACTTGTTTCCTTAAAAGGAAACCTTTAAATTTGTAACTGTTATTAATGAAACCAAATTTCGAAATTGAATTATTGCCAGAAGCAGTCGATTTTTTAGAGAAACTTGATGCTAAATCACGAGAGAAAATTTATTACAATGTCAAGAAATCACAATTTGTCAATGACAATGAACTATTCAAAAAGCTCAATGAAGTTATTTGGGAATTTCGGACAATTTACAACGGAAAGGTCTTTCGACTTTTTGCTTTCTGGGATAGAATTGATGGTATTGAAACATTAGTTATTGCCACACATGGTATATTAAAAAAGACGCAAAAAACACCAACTAAGGAAATCAAAAAAGCAGAAGAAATAAGAAGGGACTATTTTTTACATAAAGCAAAACAAAAATAATTATGGCAAATAAATTCAAGACCGTATCAATCGATACAATGATTGATAAGCATATTGGAAAAAAAGGAACAAGAAAGAGGGATGCTTTTGAAAATGAACTTCGAATAGATTTATTGGGCGAAGCCATCAGAAAAGCTAGACAGGAACGCAACCTGACACAAGAAGAATTAGGATTATTGGTAGGAGTTCAGAAAGCACAAATTTCAAAAATTGAAAACAGTGTTAAGAATGCACGCATCGAAACAATTTTAAAAGTATTTGATGCATTAGGTGCCACCTTGAAATTTACGGTAGTGCTTGGGTAATTTGACAATTTGAAGATTAGACTCCCGATGCCTCGGGATTGAAAATGAAAAGATGAAGTGCGCTCGTATAAATCTGCTTCATCGTGTGATAATTTGACAACGATTTGATTGGAGTTTCAATAATTTACAATCCAAGATTTCACTAACGAAAAACGAAAAGGATTTCCGCCTTAAAATTATTGTGGAATTAGATGCAGCAGAAAGCAACGAATAGAAATAAGCGGTGTTTGAGTCCCGTAGTATATTTTCACTACGGGATGAGTTCGATTATTTCCGTTGCGCACGTAAGCAGCGCCACAATAATTTTACAGCGGTGGCATTTTTGCCTACTTTTTTTGCTATAGAAAAAAGTTGGAGCCCGTCATGAAGTTTTACTTCAGGGAGCGCACGGCTCGAGTGCGCCAGAATTATTGATAATACAAACTTTTTTTCTTTGGTTCTTTCATTTTGTGTCAAGACAAAAGAAAGAATATAAAAAATTCTTGCATCATACCGCCTTTAAACTTACCTTTGTTATTAATAAACCTAAATCAATTATTTAAAAAAATGAAGACAAAATCTTTAATCGCAGCCCTCTTATTAGCTGCAAGCAGTGCTTTCGCGCAAGTGCCTTCCTACGTGCCTACTAACGGACTCGTAGGCTGGTGGCCATTTAATGGCAATGCAAATGATGAGAGCTTTAATGGGAATAATGGTTCAGTAAATGGGGCTACGCTAACAACGGATAGGGATGGTAATATTAATAATGCATATACCTTTAATGGTGTAAATAATTTTATTTCTGTTAATGGGCCAAGCGCGGTTATATATCCTAGTGGAATAACAATTAGTTGTTGGTATAAATCTACAATTGCAGGACCAAGTTCAGCTCAATTTCTCGTGGCAAAAGGAAATGATAATGCACAAGGTCACTTTCATTTAGCTTATCATTCAAGCGTAGGTATGTTTCAAGGTGATATTAATGGAATTGGTAATGACTTGTATACTCCTGGAATATACCCTTATCCCTTTTCAGATTGGAAACATGTAGTATTTACATATGATAATCAAAATCTGTTGATTTATATCAATAATGTATTAATAGGAACATATGCACATTTAGCTTCAATAGGAAGTCTAAATAGTGCCATTTATTTTGGTACTAGCGGTATGGGAAGCGCTTTTTCGTATTTTACAACTGGTGATTTGGATGATATAGGCATCTGGAACCGCGCACTTACCCAACAAGAAATTACAGCATTATACAATTCACAATCATGTTCAAGTAATAATATCATCCCCGATGGTCCAACTACCTTTTGTGCTGGCAATTCGGTTAATTTAAAAAGCGATGTTGTAGGTGGGACTTACCAATGGAGAAGGAATGGCGTAAATATTTCTACTAATGCAATATCACGTACCTTCAAAGCATCATCAACAGGTTCTTATACTTGTGTAGCCACATGTGACGGTACTGCCTTAACGAGCAATGCCATTGCTGTAACTTCAAAAACAAATGCATCAGCAACGGTTTCTGCAAGCGGAGCGACATCTTTCTGCGCCGGTGATTCTGTAACACTCAATGCAACAAACCTTGGTAGCAATTACAGCGTGCAATGGTATCGCACAAATATCTCTATGGAGAATGCTACAAATTACTCACAAGTAGTAAAACAACCAGGCACCTATAAAGTAGTAACCAGAAATTTAACGAACGGTTGTTCGCGTATTAGTGGTAGCGCAATAACCACAAATGTAAATTGTCGTATTGCAGGTGATGTAACTTCTGGTGCTGTCATCCAAGAAAACACCAACGTAGATAGTCGCTTTATAGATAACGAGCTTTCACAAGGCGTGCATATTTATCCGAATCCCAACAGTGGTGTATTTAGTTTCAACTACGATGGAGAAGAAACAGGTGATGCTGTATTGCAAATCATCAATAACATGGGACAATCCATTTATCAGTCTCGTTTAACGATTCCAGAAGGAGGCTTCACGCAAGATCTTCAGTTAGGCGATAACATCACTAAAGGAATTTATATCGTGCGTCTGTTTATTAATGATAGTTATCACGATAGTAAGGTGATGGTGAAATAAATAATCTCAAGGACCTCTCCCTACCTCTCCAAAGGAGAGGAGATGCAACGAATAAAAGGTCCCTCCTTCGGAGGGATTTAGGGAGGTCTTAATTTGATGGTTAAATAATTTTCACGCAGGGTGGGGTTTAAACTCCACCCTGCTTTTGTTTTAATGTTTTATAAATTACTTTACTCCAATTTTCGTTAATATATATTTTTGAAACTTGAATATTTTTTTGTAAATTCGAACATATGAAAATGACATTAGAACAACTACGAAAAATGGATGAATCTAAAATGGCTGATGCAGACCATCCATTTAGAGAAGACATTACCGCAGAAGAATTTTTAGAACTTCTAAATGCATTAGCAGCAGAATCAATCAAGGTCAAGGCCTTGAATCCAATTACCGATGAAGATTGGTTGGCTTCCCAGGAAGAAATGCTAAGAGCATTAAATAATTCGAAAGAGGATTATTAATTCTATCATCGATTTTGTTTTTAAAATCTTGCATTAGATTAATTTATTTTAAACAGGTGCGGGTTTAAACCCGCACCTGTTTTTTTGATCCCATGCATATTTTCATTTATTTATCGC
>CAINEC010000143.1 GCA_903847585.1 uncultured Bacteroidota bacterium | reverse complement strand
GTAACCGTTAGCAAATTGTGTTTTCACATTTAACAAGGCAGTATAATACCATTTCTTACTATTTTTAATAGCATATCCTAGCTTTCCAGTGTATTCAATTCTGTCTTCATTCTTTTTTAAATCCTCATCGCCAATTTGGTTTAATCCATATGATAAATCAAGATTGTTATCCCAAATAACATTGTCTTTTTTATAATTCGCATAGCTATTTAAAAATCCGTTGATAGCCACCGAGTTTTCTCCTCCAGCAGCCCAGTTAGAAAAACTTACCTGATTAATATTAGCAGATACAAATAGTCCTTTTTTCCAGATGGTATCGTTAGCAGTTTGACAAATACCTGATAGTGCAGAAAGCACGAAAAAGGTCAGTAGTGTAAAGTATTTATTCATGTTATTTGTTTTTAAGTAGGTCTCTAATTTCTTCTAATAGTATTTCTTGATTTGGTTTTGCAACTACAGTTTCTTCCTCCGCTTTCTTACGTAGTTTATTCATTGCTTTCACCACAAAAAACATTACTAAGGCAACCATGAAAAAGTCGATGACTGCACTCATAAATTCACCGTAGCGGATGTAAACTTCCGGGACAGCTTTCGTTATTATATTTCCTGATGCATCCAACACGTCTTTCGAACCATCTTGAATTTTATATTTCAGCTCAGAAAAATCTTGGCCTCCAACAATTTTTCCGATAAGAGGCATTACAATTCCATCAATAAAGGTGGAGGTGATTTTTGTAAATCCACCACCAACAACAACACCTACTGCAAAATCAATAAGGTTGCCTTTTAAAGCGAATGCTTTGAATTCATCTAGTATAGCCATAGTTCTTTTAATATCTTATAAAAATAAAAAATCCTTTGAATTTTACTCAAAGGATTGATAAATTATGATAGATATGTCTAATTAATTTGAACTAGAGCTATTTTGCTGTAAAACTCCCGGCTTTATTCGAATGGCAATAACAGGCAACCAAACTGATTTGCTCGTATTATTATTTAAACCGATGCGGTAATAATTCACTCCGGGATTAGGATTTGAATCAATCAGCGTATAAGTTTTTAATCCCGTTGATAAGCCTGCTGCTTTAATTCTACCAACTTCTTTATATTCTTTGGTATCAAAACTTCTCTCTATTTTGAAATAATCGGTTCCGTTTTCTTTTGCCGTGTACCATTGTATCGCCACTTCTTTTCCTTGCAAATCAGCAGTAAAGCCTAATAAGTCCATAGGCGATAAATTCGATTTGCCAGTTTTCTTGATGATGATATTATTGATAACTGGCTTATCGGTTTCGTTACCATTTATTTTATTTCCAATAACAAGATTCGTCTTGCCATTCCATGTCAGTCGGCAATTAGGTGCCGCTTGATTAGACCAGATTAATATTTTATTGATAAATACTTCTCCTTTGCCTGTTTGTGGAGTAAATAAAAAGCGACAGTTATAAATTGTATTGTCAGTCAACTCGTAGGCGATATCTTCTTTTACAACATAACTTTTCCCATTCGGACCAGTCAGCGTATAGTTGATTTTAATTCCATTTTTATCAAATCCGAATTCAAATTCTTTTCCGCGACTAAAAAACTGACCATCTGATTCTAGTTTGTTAAAGTCGAGTGAGAAATCAAGTCCATCCGCATTTAAATAGTCATTGTCTTTTAAAACGATTGATAAATCATTCCCATTCTTTCCTGCAGATAATCCACTGAATCCATTTTGTATTGTAGCAAAATGTGCATCTTTTGAAATGCTTTGAATATCTTCAAATGAAATGGATTGATCCTTGTCCTTTTCTTCCCATGTTAAGTTCGTAATTACCTCACCGTTATTGATGATATCATTTTCAATAATCTTTGGATTTTTACCATGAGAGTCATTGGTAGATAAAAAATAATTGGTAGCCATCACGATAATTCGTAAGATACCTATGGCTAATGTGAAATAGGAGATATAACGAACAATTTGTCTCGTTCGTAAATTCTGCCGTTGCCTATTTCTGAGTTTCATAATTAAGCGCTTACAAATGTTAAATCTTCAACTGTGATAATATTATCTTCTGCCATTAACGCAGCTCTTTCAATTACCGCTTTCAATTCACGAATATTTCCTGGCCAATCATAATCCAACATAAAGGCACAAGCATCTTTTGATAAGGTCACTTGTGGCATTCTGTTTTCCTTGCAGAAATCATTCAAGAAACTTTTACCTAATAAAATAATATCATCGCCTCTTTCTTTTAAAGGAGGTAGGTGAATTAAAAATCCTTGTAGTCGATAAAACAAATCTTCTCTGAATCGTCCTTCTTTCACTTCTTGCAACATGTTTTTATTGGTTGCAGCAATCAAACGAAAATCAAGTTTCATAATCTTATTGCTTCCAATACGAGTGACTTCTTTTTCCTGTAATACACGAAGTAATTTTGATTGTAGACTTAAGTCCATCTCTCCAATTTCATCCAGGAAGATTGTTCCGCCATCTGCCTCTTCAAATTTTCCAATTCGTTTTTCTCTCGCATCAGTAAATGCGCCTTTTTCATGTCCGAATAATTCACTCTCTACAAGATCTGTTGGAATAGCTCCCATGTTTACAATAACAAATGGCTTTCTCGAACGATTTGAATTGTAGTGAAGCGCTTTCGCAACAAGTTCTTTTCCAGTTCCACTCTGACCAGTAACAAGTACCGTCATATTATTCTTCTCTACCTTTTGAATTAGGCGAAGAACTTTTAAAACTTCTTTACTATTACCAATGATATTCGAGTATTTATTACGATCAATAATTTGATCTTTTAATAACTCTACTTCTTTTCTTAATGTTGAATTCTCAGCAAGTGTATTAACACTTTTTCTGATGTATTCAATCATCATTTCATCTTTGAATACATATCCGTTAGCACCGTTATTCAAACATTTTAAAACAACATCTGCTTTCTCTTGTCCAGAGCAAATAATGACTTGTATTGTTTGCGAATAGGATTTGATTTTTGCCATCACAGAAAAACCATCTTCATCTGGTAGGTTATAATCAAGAATCACAATATCCGGATTCAGATGTAAGTTGTTTAATGAATCTTGTGCATTATCAAATGTGAAAATTTCACAGTTAGCGTTTACAATTAATGATTGCTTAATTACAGATGTAACTATAGGGTCGTCTTCAATGATAAAAACCTTCGTATTCATTTTAATGGATGATTGTGTTTAGTTCTGATTCTAGTTCTTTAATAGCATAAGCCATGACTTCTTCAATACGAGTAATCATCGCAGGAATATTGTCTGGATTTTTTTCTTTCGCCTGAGCTTCAATTTTTGCTGCTAATGCATTCAATTCTTTTAGTCCAACATAGTTAAATGAAGGCTTTACTTTATGTGCAGCCAGCTTCAAATTCTCCCAATCGTTTGTAACAAACGCATTTTTGATAGCATTAATTGCGATTGGGGTGTTCGTTAAGAACATAATAAGGAAGTCCTTGTAAAATTGATCATTATTATCAGATAGCTCTTTTAGAAAGTGCATATCTGTAAAACGATTTGCGGTAGTACTTTGCATTAAATTACCCTCCTTTAAATTTGATTCGTTGGTGACTTCTACGATGAGTTTCTTAATAAGTTGTTGTAATTCGACAGTTTTAAATGGTTTTGAGATATATTCATTCATCCCTGATGCAATACATTTCTCTCTTTCACCATTCATTGCATGTCCTGTGATAGCGATGATAGGCGTTTTAGCATTTAAACTACCTGAATTTCTAATAAGTGATGTTGCCTTATACCCATCGATATCTGGCATCTCAATATCCATTAATATGAGATCGTATTCTTTTTTATTTGCATAAGCCACCGCATCTTCTCCGTTCATGGCAAAATCGTATTCGTAGTTCCAGTCCTTCAATATTTTTTCAATAATGAATCGATTGATGTCATGATCTTCTGCTACGAGTACTTTTATTTTATCCGGAATACCATCTACCACTTTTGCTGTATCTGCCTTTTGTGCTGAAGTGATTTCAGAAATTTGATAAGGAATTTTAATTGTAAATAAGGTTCCTTTGTCTAAAGCAGAGTCCACATAAATACTTCCATTTTGTTTCTCTACGAGCTGCTTGGTAATATTCAAACCAAGTCCGGTACCGCCGTATTTACGAGTGATATCAAGGCTAGCCTGACTAAAGGTGTTGAAGATGCTTTTTATTTTATGTGCAGGAATTCCAATACCAGTATCTCGGATGCGGATTTCTAACATCACATATTTGCTGGTGCGATCAAAACAATCTACGGAAATGTCAATGCCTCCAAGATTGGTGAACTTAACAGCATTACCTAGTATATTATTAACTACTTGTGTCAATCGTACTGGATCACCTTTGATGCATTCCGGTACATTATTATTGATATTCGTTTTGATATAAATACCCTTTTCATTCGATTTAGGAATGAAGGCAGCAATACTCGATTGAATAATATCTCTACTGTTGAAATCAATTTCTTCAAAGGTCATATGACCTGCATCGATTTTTGACAAATCTAGAATATCATTGACAATTACTAATAAAGTATTTGCCGATTTACGAATTAACTCTAAGTATTTATTTTGTTCGTTGTTTAAAGCAGTACTGTTTAAGAATTGCGACAAGCTAATAATCCCATGAATAGGAGTTCTGATTTCATGACTAATATTCGCAAGGAATTCTTCTTTGCTTTTTGCAGATTGTCCTGTTTTAAGGATTTTGTTTTTTAATTCTTCTTCGCTGTTTTTATAATCTGTTACATCAATAGCAACCCCCATCATATTAATGATAGATTTGTCATCATTATAAACAGGAATATATGTCACATCGAAAAAACTATTTTCTACTTCTACAGTGAACTGAAAATTGTTTCCGGAAAAAGCTGCTTGATAATCGTTTTCTTTAATTGGTGTTAATTCAGCGACTTGATCGAGTTTTCTACCAATAATATTTTCATTTTTAACTTTTAATCGTTCAATTGCTTTCCCTTTGAATAAGGTAACTACTTTGTTGTTGTTTATATTAAATAGAATGATTGGCGACTTACCAATGATATTGTTTAGTCGTAATTCAGATTCGATAAGTGATTTTTCTGTTATAGCAGAAAAAGTTTGAATCTTATTTAATTTAACGATGTAATTCAAACAATTCTCAATGCTTGATTTATTCACTTTTGATTTATTGATAAAGTCGCAAGCTCCAAGCTTCATGCATTCAACCGCCAGTTCAACTGATTCTTCCGAAGAAACAACAATGATATTTCCTTTGCCGCGCTTTAAAGCATGAGCAGTTAAGAAGTCGTGACCATTTAAATGCGGTAAATTGTAATCGAGAAATATACAATCGAAATTATTATTGTTACATAATCCAATAGCTTCAGCAATGGTATGCGCACTAATAACGTGAGTAGGTAGAGTAGTGGACTCAATTACCTTCTGTAAAAAAAGACAATCTTGTTGGTTGTCATCAACAATTAAAATGTCAAGCGTTTTCTGTTCCATAATTACATCATTAGCATTGGTTGCTCGCAAAGTTTCCAATAGCTATTTAGTACAGCTACAGCATTAACAAATTTTTCAAATGATAATGGCTTTAAGATATAGCCCGCAACATTTAAATTATATGCCTCAATTTTATCCTGATCATCATTGCTGGTTGTCATAACAAAAACACTTACACTCTTAAGGTCTTCATCATTACGAAGTTCTCTTAAGAATTCTAGTCCGTTCATTTTAGGCATATTGATGTCTAATAAAATGATGCGAGGTGATGGATTAAGCTTTGGCTTACCATTGCTTCCGCGCAACATGTTTAATGCTTCAACACCGTTAAATGCAATGTGCAGTGGATTAGTAATATTATTTTTTACAAATGCCCTTTGAACATTCATCACATCTACACTGTCATCTTCTACTAGTAAGATGTTTAATAATTTTTCTTCTATTGGACTCATACTACAATTGATTTTTTAATAATAACTTTTGATGGCCATGAAAAATTGAAACGAGTGAATTTGTTCTTCTCTGATTCAATCCAGATTTTACCACCTTGTTCTTCAACAATTTTTTTGACAATTGATAATCCTATTCCAGTGCTTTCAAATTCATCTCTTGCAGATAATGTTTGAAAGATCATAAATACTCTGCTGTGATATTCTTTTTCAATTCCAGGTCCATTATCTTCTATAGAAAATTGGCAAACACCTTCTTTCTCATAGAATGATACTTTAACATTACCAACAACTTTGTCGTTGTATTTAATGGCGTTGCTAATTAGATTGCTGAACACCTGAAATAATTTAGTTTGTTCTGTTTCTATTGATGGTAAGTTTTCCTGAATATGAATTTGGAAGAAGCTCGGAGGATTTAAACTATCAATGATTTCATTTAACAGATAGTTTAAGTCGATTACTTTCGATTCGCATTTTATTTTCCCTGCTTTAGCATAAGAAAGAATTCCGTGAATTAATGCTTCCATTCTTAATACTCTTCCTTTTAGCATATTTAAATTGCTTCTGGAATCGTCGGAGATTTTATCTTTTGTATCTTCTTCAATCCAGTCTGCCAAAGAAGCAATCGCACGTAATGGAGCTTTTAAGTCATGAGAAACGACATAAGCAAACTGATCTAATTCTTTGTTTGCTTTCTCTAATGTTGCAAGGCTATGCTTATGTTTTTCTTCAAGCGATTTCCTCTTGTATATTTCGTTTTGTAAAATTTGAAAAGTTTCATCTAGCTGTAATGATGAATATTCAGCTGGCGATGTTCCTTTTTCTTTTGAAATTGTGTATAAGAGGTTTTTTGTTTTTTCATTAATAAAACTCAACTCGTTGTTCAGTTGCTTATTAATAAAAAGTAATTTGTTATATGCATCAACCGAAGCATTACTAGAACGCTCTAATAATTCATTTTTAATTTTCAGTTCGTTGAAGTTTTCATTTAACGAATCAATTAATGTTGAAAAATTGGGGTGATTGATAATATCGCTTCCTAATTGTGATTGCAGTAATTCTTGTAGTTGGTTCGATTGCATAAAGAAATTTTTAATAGTTTCTTTTCTACAACAAATTGCTCGAACTTGTTACGCAATAACGAAAAAGGGGAGGTTATAATTTGAGAAAAAATCGAAGAATCTTACAAAACCACTAAAAGTTTGGTTTTAGCATATACTTCGTATAGAAGGCATCTATAACAGAAACGGCTTCTGCTGCTGTATCTACAATGGTGATTAAGTTGATGTCATCAGGGCTAATATACTTCTCTTCAATCAGTACATTAATGATCCATTCGTGAAGTCCTTTCCAATATTCTTTACCAACTAATACGATGGGGAACTTAGCAATTTTCCCTGTTTGAATAAGGGTTAACGATTCGAATAGCTCGTCCATTGTTCCGAATCCACCAGGCAATGCGATGAATCCCTGAGCGTATTTCATGAACATTAATTTTCTTACAAAGAAGTAATCGAATGTAATGTTTTTATCATGATCGATGTATGGATTGCATGTTTGTTCAAAGGGTAGTTTGATGTTTAATCCAACAGATGTCCCCTTGGCCATTTGCGCTCCTTTGTTGGCAGCTTCCATAATTCCTGGTCCACCACCGGTAATAATTCCGTATCCCTCTTGCGTGAGAAGCTTTGCAATTTCTTCTGCCATTAAGTAATACTTACTGTCAGGCGCTGTTCTTGCCGATCCAAAAATGGTCACACATGGTCCAAGTTGTCCTAGCTTTTCAAAGCCTTCAACAAACTCACCCATGATTTTAAAAACCTGCCAGGTGTCTTGTGATTTTCTTTCTTGTTTATCTCTTTCGGAAAATGCACGACGGATTTTAGCTTCTTCTTTATTCATAGTAATTGGACTTTAACGGAATTAATTGGAAAAGGTTTTTTTCATCCAGTCAAATTCTTGTTTTAAGTACTGGCCAGTTATTGATTTCTCATTTTTAATTAGTTCCTCAGGGGGTCCTGTAGCGATAACTTATCCGCCTTTACTACCACCTTCAGGACCGATATCAATAATGTAATCAGACATTTTAATCACATCCATATTATGCTCAATCACAAGCACTGAATTTCCTTTATCAACTAAAATATTTAATACATCCAATAATATTCTAACATCTTCGAAATGCAAACCTGTTGTAGGTTCATCAAGAATATAGAGTGTATTACCTGTATCTTTTTTAGCAAGTTCAGTTGCAAGTTTCACACGTTGCGCCTCACCTCCTGATAAAGTTGTGCTTTGTTGTCCGAGAGTGATATACCCTAATCCAACTTCTTTAAGCGTCTTTATTTTATGTCGGATAGAGGGCATGTTTTCAAAAAAGTCAACTGCTGTTTCAATACTCATATTAAGTACATCATTAATCGATTTTCCTCTATAGCGAACATCTAAAATTTCACGATTATAACGATGGCCATTACAGTTTTCACAAATAACATTTACATCTGGAAGGAAGTTCATTTCGATAACGCGCATACCTGCACCCTGACAGGTTTCACAACGTCCGCCTTTCACATTAAAAGAAAACCAGCCTGGAGGATATCCTCTTACTTTTGATTCGTTCAGTTGCGCAAATAAATTTCGAATATCACTAAACACTCCTATATAAGTAGCAGGATTAGAGCGAGGCGTTCTTCCAATAGGAGACTGATCTATCTCGATTACTTTATCGATGTTCTCAAGTCCTTTGATTTTTTTATACGGCAAAGGTTTCTGACTTGATCGATTGAAATGTTGATTTAAAATAGGGTAGAGGGTTTCATTAATCAATGTTGATTTTCCACTACCAGAAACACCTGTGATGCAAATTAATTTACCTAGTGGAAATTCTACATTTACATTCTTCAGATTGTTTCCTGTACATCCTGATAACTCTATTTTATTGCCGTTGCCTTTTCTGATTTTGCCTGGCTTGATTTGAAATTTTCCTGAAAGGTAATTTGCTGTTAATGTATCAGAATTAATTAACGCATCTGGTTTGCAACTGGCAATTATTTTTCCTCCATGCGCACCGGCTCCATAGCCAATATCAATAACATGATCGGCAGCCATAATTGTTTCTCTGTCGTGTTCAACAACAATAACTGAGTTGCCAATATCTCTTAAGTTTTTAAGTGATTCAATCAAACGAATATTATCACGTTGATGTAATCCAATACTTGGCTCATCCAAAATATACATAACACCTACGAGCTGTGAGCCGATCTGTGTTGCTAATCGTATACGTTGTGATTCTCCTCCTGAAAGGGACTTTGAACTTCTGTTGAGTGTTAAATATTCGAGACCAACATCCAATAAAAATTTCGCACGTTTGGTAATCTCTTTTAAAATTTCCTTTGCAATGGTAAGCTGTTGCTTTGTTAATCTTTTTTCTACTGTCAGCGACCATTCATAAAAATCAGAAAGGTCCATTGCGCTTAACTGACCGATATGCTTTTGATCGATTTTAAAGAAGAGTGATTCTTTCTTCAAACGACTACCATCACATTCGCTACATACAATATGAGTCATGAAACTCTGCGCCCAGTTTTTCATTTTAGCTGAGGCTACTTCACTTTCTATATGTGATGCAATAAAGCTTGCTATACCTTCGAAGCTTGAAACGGTTGAGTTAATACTTCCAGATACAAAATCAGATTCTACATTAAAGATTTCACTGGAGCCATATAAAATGATGTTTAAGGCTTCATCGGGAATATCTTTTATTGGTGTAGTGAGTGTAAATCCGTAGCGCTTACCGATGGTTGTAATTTTACTAAAGATCCAATTGTCTTTAAATTCTCCTAACGGCGCAATACCACCTTGTTTAATTGATTTACTACGATCAGGGATGATGATATTTACATCAATCTCTGGAACAGTTCCTAGTCCGTTGCATTTAGGACATGCACCATACGGCGAGTTGAATGAAAAACTATTTGGAGCAGGTTCGTCGTATGAGATGCCTGTAACAGGACACATCAAATGCTGACTTAAATGTTTTACTTTATTCGACTTCTCATCTAAAACCATGATGGTGCCTTTACCATGCTTAAGCGCCATTTTAATACTATCGGTAATGCGTTGACGAGAGTCTTCATTGATAACGATACGATCAACGACAATTTCAATATCATGGGTTTTATAACGATCGGCTTGAAGTCCGCGTTTTAGATCGGTAAGCTCACCATCAATTCGAACTTTCACAAATCCAAGCTGCATAATTTGCTGAAACAATTCGCGGTAATGTCCTTTGCGGCCTTTTACTACTGGAGCCAATAATAAAATGTTTTTACCGTCGTATGATTTGAAGATGACATCTAATATCTGAGCATCGGTCATTCGAATCATTTTCTCTCCCGACAAATACGAATACGCATCCGCGCTACGGGCAAATAATAATCGAAGGAAATCATAAATTTCAGTTACCGTTCCAACCGTTGATCGGGGATTGGTATTAGTAGTTTTTTGTTCAATGGAAATAACCGGACTTAGTCCTTTGATTTTATCTACATCTGGCCGTTCGAGGTTGCCTAAAAACTGACGTGCATAGGCTGAAAAAGTTTCCATGTATCGGCGCTGACCTTCGGCATAAATAGTATCAAAAGCCAAGGAGCTTTTACCGCTACCACTTAATCCAGTAATTACAACTAACTTGTTTCTAGGGAAAACAACGTCTACATTTTTAAGGTTGTGAACGCGCGCGCCATATACTTCAACCCATTCTTCTTCCGAAAGCATTTTTGTCGATTAAATTAACTTTCAAAAATAACAAGAACGAGCCTAATTAAGGGTAGGATGTTAATTTATTCTCCAAATCATATAGATGATTGAAAATAAGTAGGGTTTTGGATTAAAAAACTTTACGAAAAACGAACCTTTTGTTGATGCTTGCGTAATAAGAGGCTCAAAAAGGCTAAAAATGCTAACCCAAAAAGCCACATCATCAGTGTTATTAAAGCTCTTCCTGTTAGGATGGGCTATTCTAATTTGTGGTAGTTTGATGGCTCAATCTCCAGTAGCATCCTTCAGCGTTTCAGTATCTACAGGTTGCGCTCCGCTGAATGTACAATTTACCAATACCTCACAAAATGCTGTAAGTTATAATTGGAGTTTTGGCAATGGTAATACCTCAGTTCTTCAAAACCCAAGTAATGTGTTTTTAGCATCAGGTACGTACACCGTTACATTAACAGCTACTAATGCCGCAGGACAATCCAATAATTACTCAACATCAATAACAGTTGTTGCATCTCCGATAGCCAACTTCACTGTTTCAAATACTTCAGGATGTCAGTCAAGTCAGGTTTTTGATTTTCAGAATACCTCTTTAAATTATGACTCTTGTTTATGGGATTTTGGTGACGGAACAACTAGTTCAATAACAAACCCTCAGCATATTTATAATATTCCAGGAGTTTTTAATGTTACTTTGATCGCCTTCAATAAAACGTATGGATGCAGTAATACAAAAACGCAAGTAGCATTAATAACAGTTAACCCTAAACCTAATTTAACATTTGTTGTCAATGACTCAATTACCTGCGATAGTGCGAAGGTCTTTCAGTTTACAGCTTCTGCAAGTAATGTTCTTTCATGGTCGTGGGATTTTGGAGATGGTCAAACATCAAGCATTCAAAACCCTAATCACGTTTATAACGATACAGGATATTTCTCGATAACGTTAACAGCTGTATCAGCGAACGGTTGTCCTGCCACATTAACAAAACAGAATTATATTCATATTAAGTATAATCCTAAGCCAATCATTACTGCAAGTACAATGACTGGCTGTCAGCCATTATATGTTTCAATGATGGTTCCGTTTAATCCTAATTTCTCTTACCAATGGGATTTAGATGATTCAAGTAATATCGTAAACACTTTTGCCACTTATCATACTTATCATGATGCTGGAGTATTTAATCCAACAGTAACTGTAAATTATAATAATGGATGTATTAATTCGACTACATTAAATTCGATCACATCATTAGCAAAGCCTCAGACAAATTATTCGGTGAGTAATTATATTGGTTGCGCTCCATTGTATGTAAATTTTGTAAATAATACACCTGGCAATAACAATACTTATTTGTGGGATTTTGGTGATGGTAATACATCTACTCAACACACACCAAATTATGCTTATACAACAGCAGGTTTATATCATATTTCACTTACGGTTACTTCTGCAAATGGTTGTTCATTTGGTTATCCTTTAAATCTTGATGTAACCGTTTATGCTCCGGAAGCGATTTTTAATCCTGATGTTACTTCGGGTTGTCCACCGCTTACTGTAAACTTCACTGATCATTCTAACGCCGCAACTTCGTGGTTTTGGGATTTTGGTGATGGAACAACATCAACTCAACAACATCCAACGCATGTCTATGCTAACGCAGGTGTGTATACGCCAAAATTAATTGTTACAAGTGGTACTGGTTGTACAGACACATTAGTCTATCCAACGGCAATAAATGTTAATGCTCCAACGGTTAACTATGTATCACCAGCACCAATAACAGGATGCGCACCATTCAGTGCTAATTTTGCTGATAATAGCGCATCTAGTCAATGGTTATGGGATTTTGGTGATGGAACAACTTCTACACTTTCAAATCCTCAACATACTTATACAGATTCAGGAACGTATGTGGTTACTTTAACTACATGGGGAGTAAATGGTGGATGCGAAAGAACTATTTCAAATTTTCAAACATTCCATATTGATAAATCAGATCCAGGATTTACCTATACAGTTAGTCCTTGTCCGCCTTACGTTGTACAATTCACAGATACTAGTCATAATGCGGTTGCATGGAATTGGTCATTTAGTGATGGTGGTCACTCAACCGATCAGCACGCGGTGCATACATTCCCAGGGTTAGGTTATTTCAATGTAAGTTTGACTACAACTACCGCTAATGGATGTCCGACAAATGTATCAATAAGCAATGGTGTTCATATTACAGGTTTAGGTGCTAATCCTACAATGAATTGTGCAGATACAGTTGCTCCGTTTAATGTGGCCTTTCAAGCTAATTCTAGTAATGCAACGTGGTGGCTATGGGATTTTGGTGATGGTACTACTTCGACTCTTCAAAACCCAACACATTTATATACCTCTAACGGTCCATTTTCATTAACTCTAACTGTGGGTAATGATAGTTGTACATATACATTGGATTTCCCAAATACTACACTAGGACATGGATCTAGTAATGGAGGTTCATTAGGTGGTGGTGGAGTAGTGGTTGTTCCTAAAGAAGTGCATTGCGCTCCTTTTGATGTTCAATTTTATTCTCCTTTAAGTACTGGGTTAAGTTGGTTATGGGATTTTGGTGATGGACATACATCAAGTGATCCTAATCCTTCGCATACGTATACTGATAGTGGTGCCTTTATTCCAAGTGTGATTATTACAGGGTTAAATGGAGTAAACGATACCATGTTTTATCCGTTGCCGTATTATGTTGTAAAGCCGGTGACTGATTTTACAATTAATACTACTAATTTATGTAATGGTGTTATTGTAACAGCTTCAACAATTCAAGCAGCTAATTCATACCATTGGAATTTTGGAAATGGAATCACATTCAATACATCATCTGCAACATATAATTATCCTTTAGCTACAGCATCGTATCTGATAAGTTTAAATATAACAGATACTAATCAGTGTAATTCTTATGTGGCGAAATCATTCCAGGTAAGTGCTACTTCGCCAATTACTTCTAACGTGCGACGTACTTGCGCGAATACAGATGTTGAGTTTAATGCTGGCGCTGTGAATTACCAAAATTATTTATGGAACTTCGGTGATGGTAACTCATCTACCATAAAGCATCCCGTTCATGCATACCAAGATGCAGGTAGTTATCAGGTAATGCTAATTGTGACTGATATAAATGGATGCGTTGATACATTTAATTTAGCCTATCAGATTGAAGTTTATAAACCAATTGCTGATTTTAATTTTACTACAACAACAAATTGTACAACCGTTGTCGCTTATTTAAATAATAATAGTTCAAACTATACATCTTGGTTATGGAAGTTTGGTGATGGATCTAATTCATCCAACGTTGTTGCTACTAAATCATACAGCACCCCAGGTTATTATGATATTACATTAATTGCATACGAGAATATCTGTTCTGATACAATGGTTATTCCTCATGCAATTTATGTTAGTCGACCAGCTGCTAATTTTACTTATTCGCAATCAACAGTCTGTTTGCCAGTTACAGCAACATTCCAGGATTTAAGTGTTGATGCTGCTAAATGGTATTGGGACTTTGGTGATGGAGCAACAGATACCGTTCAGAATCCTGTCCATGTATTTACAACGAAGCCCGTTAATCCAATTACATTAATCATTAAAGATGTAAATGGATGTCAGAAAGATTCGACAAAAAATAATATTGAATTGACGAATGCAGAGTTTGGTTTTACGTCAAGTGGAAATTGTAATCCAGTTACAGTCACATTCGCAGATTCTTCTTTAAATCCGATTTCTTGGTTGTGGAATTTTGGCGATGGAACTTCATCAACAGATCCAAATCCTACGCATACTTATTCAACTAATGGTAGTTACGATGTTGAATTAACGGTAGAAGCTGCGGAGGGATGTTTCAGTACGGTTCATATGGATTCATTAATTGTAGTTGGACAGACAACTGCTAATTTTACAGCCGATACGACTAATGGTTGTTTACCTTTATTAGTAGAGTTTACCGATTTGTCATCTAATGTAATTGGATGGGAATGGGATTTTGGTGATGGCAGTACATCTTCAAATCAAAATCCAAATCACGTATATACTAGTCCGGGTAAGTATACTATTCGATTAATAACAGAGAATATTTTTGGTTGCACAGATACTATAATCAAATCAGAAATGATTAATGTGCGAGGAGCAGTTCCGAATTTCAGTGTAAGCAGTACTAACGGTTGCGCACCTGCGATAATTACTTTTACTAATTTAACTTCTGGAGCAATTAATTACTATTGGAGTTTTGGTGATGGATCAACAGATTCAACTGCTAATGCAACGCATAGTTATACCAATCAAGGGAATTTTACTGCATCGCTTTATGCGTTTGATTCTACTGGGTGTTCAACAATATTCTCTTATCCAAATCCGATCATAATTGGAGAGAGTCCTGTTTTAGATTATACATTATCTGGTACTTCAGGATGTTCTCCTTTTACAATTTCAATTTCTGACTATAATACAATTGCTGATAGTTTAGTTTGGGATATGGGCGATGGGTCTATTGTTACTGGTTCGCATCCATTTTATACCTATCAAAATGCTGGTAATTATGTAATCAAACTTATCGCCTATAATAATGGCGGTTGCGCCGATTCACTTGTATATCCAGATACTATTACTGTTTATCAATCTCCATCGGCATCATTTACATCGAACGTTCAAATTGGATGTAATCCATTGCCAGTACAATTTAATAATACTTCTTCAAATTTATCTAACGCTACTTACGTTTGGAATTTTGGTAATCAAGATTCCTCAACTCAAAATAATCCATACTATACATATGTAAATAGCGGCAACTTTACTCCTTATTTAATCGTGACAAACGAAGGTGGATGTAAAGATACCGTGTACATGTCTAGTCCGATTGTCGTATATGATCAAACACCTCCATTACCAACATCGATTAGTTATGTAACGGTATTGGATAATTCAAGTGTTAAAATTACATGGCCGGTTAGTAATGAGCCTGATATTACTAAATACATCATCTATCGATTGAATTTGGTTTCTGGTGATTATGATTCTATCGCTTCAGTACCACAACAAGCAAATGCATTTATTGATTATGTGGATGCAGGATTGAATACATTACATAATGCATATACTTATAAAGTGCAGGCATATGACTATTGTGGAGGATATCAGTCGTTGGAAAATTTAATTGCTCATAAGACAATTGAGGTTAGTGTTGTTGGTGGATTTATGAAAAATGATGTTAGCTGGAATCAGTATGCTGGTTGTGATTTCTCACGCTATGAAATTTATAGAAAAGATAATGCTAACTCGTCATTTGTCTATCTAACATCTGTATCAAAGTCAATTAATAATTTCTTAGATACAACGGCGTATTGCGCTGGAGAATATGCTTATCAAATTAAAGCAGTATCAATTTGTAACGACACACGATTTGATTCATGGAGTGATACTACTATGACTATTACAACAAGTGATTTAGATCAGCAGTTTGTTGATATTACTCGTACAACGGTTGTTAATGATAGTTATACACTTACGGAATGGACTCCGCCATCTTATCGTTCGGATTTAATCACTAGTTATAATATTTATAGATCTACCGACCAGGTTAATTATAACTTGGTTGCAACATTGCCTTCACAAGCATTGTCTTATGATGATAACAATGTTACTGTAGATGCACAAAATTATTATTACAAAGTGGAAGTGGTAAATACTTGTAACATGGCAACTATGCAAGGGCGCATAGGATCTTCTATATTACTTGATGTTTACGAAAGCGAAATTTCTAATATCCTTAAATGGACAAAATACACTGACTGGGATTCAGGTGTAGAAAAATATGTAATTGAGAAATTAAATAATAATGGTGACTGGGAACAAATAAAAGTTGTTACAGGCGTTATTACTGAATGGGAAGAGGAGTAGTGCCTTTATCTTTTGCTTTTCTAATAGCCACATTTAGCTCATATCCTATCAGCATCACAAGAGAGTTGATGTAAAGCCAAATCAATATGATGATTAAGGTTCCGATTGAACCATACACCTTATTGTATCTCCCAAAGTTGGTAACAAAATAATTAAATCCTAATGAGGTTGCAATCAATAGAAAGGTTGCTAGCGAAGATCCTGCTGTCACAAACTTCATTTTTTCTCTTTTTGATGGACCGAAAAAATAAAGAATTGAAATAGCAGTAAAACATAATGTGACCAATATGACCCACTTTCCAACTTGAAGTAATAATAGATGGAAAATGTTTTCTAATAATAACTCCTTGCTTGTAATGTAGTAGTAAATTAATTCGCTAATAATAATTAGAAGGATTGCAACAATAACTAGTGTGGCAATTAGTAAAGTTATTCCAATGGATAAAAATCGTTGTTTCCATACAGGTCGATTATCTTTTCCATGGTAGCTTCTATTAAACCATCGCATGAGTGCCATGATACCATCAGTTGATACAAATAGTGCGAAGAAGAAACCAAATGAAAGTAAACCACTGTGCTGATGTCTTACAATATCTTCAATCGTATTATAAGCTGCTTCATAGGTGTTTCCAGGTAATAAAGTACTTATTAGTGAAAGTAATTTATCCTGAAAGTTATCAATCGGTATATATGGGATAAGGGTAAACAAAAAAATTACCGAAGGGAATAGCGCCAACAAAAAACTAAAGGCTAGTGATCTTGCTCTGGTTTGTAATTCACTTTCTTTAATTCGTTGAATAAAGAAAGTTGCAACAGAATAAAAAGGAATTCCTTCGAAGCCAGGTAGCTTTAACCTTTTTAAAAAGCTAATTAAAAGCTGCGTAGGCAATGAATTCAAAAGTTTATTCTTAAGGTTTTTTAGCATTAGGTAATTTTTAAACTTAAGTCCAAACTCTTAACTGAATGTGTTAATGCACCCATTGAAATAAAGTCTATTCCTTTAATTGCATAGTCCATTAAATTCTCTTTTGTAATTCCTCCTGACACTTCAATTTCGCATCTTGAATTAATTAGAGCAATAGCTTCTTTTATTAAATCGGGTTTAAAATTATCGAGCATGATTCTATTCGGAATCCCTGTAGAAAGTGCCTCTTCAATTTCACTTAAATTTCTTGTTTCAATTTCTATTGGAATTGATAAATTATTTTCCTCAACAAATTGTTTTGCTTTTACCAATGCATTCTTAATTCCCCCGGCACTATCCACATGATTATCTTTAATAAGGATCATATCATATAAACCAAATCGATGATTCGCTCCACCACCAATTCGTACTGCCCATTTTTCTATATGTCGGTTGAGAGGTGTTGTTTTGCGAGTATCTAAGATTTTAATTTCATAAGGACTAAGTGCACTTGCAAGTTCATTCGTTACGGTAGCAATGCCACTCATGCGTTGCATGCAATTCAAAACAAGTCGTTCTGAAATCAATATACTTTGAATTTTACCTTCAACAATAAAAGCGATATCCCCAATTTTTATTTTATCGCCATCATGCAGGTGTTGGTGAAAGACCAATGAGTCATCTACTTTTTGGAAAATTTGTTTAGCTAGTTCGATGCCCGCTAATACGCCATTTTCTTTAACAAGCAGCTTTGCTTTTCCTTGCTGATCTTTGTTGATAGTTGAAAGCGTAGTAAAATCTCCTTGACCGATATCTTCTTGTAAAGATTGCTGAATAAAACTGGTAATGTCCATTTGAAGGAATTAAAGTACAAAGTAAATAAAAAAGGTTGCTATTTAAGCAACCTTCCTGTATTATTCCTTCATAAAGCGAAGTTCCTGTATGTTTACGCTTCCTCCTGAAACTTTGAAGTAATAGTAAACTCTGTAGTTTCCGTTGGAAGTGGTGAGATTTCCAATTGCGTATTTGGCTCCGTCCTTTGATTCTCCACGATGAATGATTGAGAAAGACCTTGGCGTATTTTTGTTGAAAAAGTCCTTGAGAATCTGCTCGGCTTGTGCCTTGCTGTAGACATCTTCTTGTCCTATTAATGTTAAATCTACTGAGTTTGAGAAATATCTTGAAACCGATTTAGCATCTCCCGACCTAATTGCATTAGCAATGTCCTCATAAGGGTCTATAATAGAAGGTGCTGAAAAGAGCGAAAGAGGAGCAAATATTAAAATGAAAATCAAATTTTTCATAGCTACGTTTTATTTTCCGCTTCCAAATATCAAGCCATTAGGAATTTAATTCCGACTTCTTAAAGCACATACAATAATAAGTGCATTTTTTGTATTTTTCAAAACTGAAAGCGGGATGTTTTCAACAAGAATTTATGAAGGTTAAGTTGATCTCAATACACAAAACGAATGCTGCCTGGATACAGAGTGGACTGACAGAATATAATAAGCGATTATTGAATTATATTCCTTTTGAGCACATTGAGTTAGAGGTGAATTTACAGAAGCTAAAGACCAAAGAGGCCATGTTGGCGGAAGAGTATAAAAAGGTGAATCAAGTATTAAAGAAATCAGATTATATTGTTTTATTGGATGAAGGTGGGAAGGAATTTAGTTCATTGAAGTTCTCCGAATGGATGAATAAAAAGTTTGTTTCGGTAAATAGTGATCTGGTTTTTATTGTCGGTGGCGCTTTCGGATTCCATCCCGAATTAAAAGAAAGGGCAAGCGAGTCAATCTCTCTTTCGAAGATGACCTTCACTCATCAAATGGCAAGATTGTTTTTTACAGAGCAGTTGTATCGGGCAATGACCATTTTGAAAAACGAGCCCTATCACCATCAATAACTTTATTCGAACTTTAAAAGTCGTTGATAGGCCAGGTAGTACTTTTCAATTCCTGAGGCTAATGAAAACTCTTTCTGTCCAATAGAGCGTAACCGTGATTTCTCATTTACATTATTTAAAGAGGTTATCAAGAATTCGATTGCATTGTTGTATTCTGCTGTATCAAAATTTCTGCATACAAAGCCTGATTTATTCTCTTCCATAATTTTGCTGGTATCGCCAACACCGTCATTGCAAATAGTAGGAATTCCCATGCAGAGCAATTCTGCTTTTTTGGTTGGAGAGCTTGCTATTTTAGAAAAACTTGGGGTGATAAAATAAACAGTTGCATCACTAACGCTTAAAAGCGAAGGTAGCTCATTTCTATTTGCTGGTTTGAATATAAGGTCACTTAATTCAATATTTCTTGAATTAGCCAAGTCTTTAATTAATTGAGGATTCTCTTGAGTAATAAAAAGAAACTTCGCATTATTTTTTTTTGATTTTAATACTTTAAAAAAGTCGAGCATCTTATCAGGCATATACCAGGTTGAAATACTTCCTAAATAGGTTAGTATAAAATCATCTTTGGTAAATCCTAAGGCCGCCTTTAACTCATTTGTTTTGTTGTGAGAAATAGAATTGTAATTAAAGTGATTATCATCTACACAGCATGGGATTACACTTATATTGTTTTTGCTTTCTCCTCTGATTTTATTGATCTCAGGTATAGCAGCGTTCGTAAGTGAAATGACATAATCAGCGGAACTAAATAATTTAATCTCTAGTTTTTTAAAGTATTTGTAAATAAGATTAAATGCAGGGTTTTTTAAGTTCCATATTTTACCTTCTACACGCTCATCTACCCAAAAGCCACGCATGTCAAAAATAAACGGAAGTTCGTAGTTTAATTTTAGACTTCTGCCGGCAATTGCAGGTATATAGCTTCTGCAATGCACTGCATCAAACTTTTTTTGCTGATGTAGTTCTTTTGCCAGCCTTTTCATTTTAAGCAAATCGTAAATGGTGCTTAAAACTGGTGGCTTCTTCGTGTACTTTTGAGAATGCCAGGTGATATTATTTTCTTTACAAATGCTCTCTATTAATGCGCTATGCAATGAGTATTTATCCGGCTTTTCAAAACTGATTAAATCGAATTCAAATCCTTTTTTGCTCAACCCACATAGGTACGGTAGTACCTGCGACTGACCGAGTGGGTCTGTCATACCATCATAGGAGATATAGAGAACTCTGACTTTCAATTTTTATTTGCTAAAATACTTAAAAACTAACAATGTTAGGTGGTAATACTTGCTTAAGAAATTTTATCTTTGAAAACGATTAATTCAAACGGGAATACATGAACGTTTATTCATTACTTGATATTTTATTTGTTCCGGTTTATCTGTTTATCATTCTGTTTGCTGCACGCATATATCAGGCAAAGAGAATTATCGACCATCCTGAATATCGATATTTGTTTCCAGGCTTGATAGCGAAAATAGTAGGAGGGGTAGGTCTTGCATTGGTGTACACTCTTTATTATCCAGGTGGTGATACTTTACAATATTATTGGGATAGTCTTGCATTTCAGAAATTAATATTCGTTGACTTCAAATCATTTTGGCATGTGTTTACCAAAAAAGCTGAAATAAGCAATTTTTATTATTTTAATGATGAGACAGGCTATCCTGCTTATTGTAGGGATCCTAAAGCATGGTTTGTTGTGAAAATATCTTTGTTTATAGTTGGTTTTAGTATGCAGAGTTATTTAATTACTACCATTTTGTGTTCCACATTATCTTTTATAGGTATTTGGAAAATGTACAGAGTGTTTGCTCAAGAATTTCCTGAAATTCAAAAGCAAATGGCGATTTCTTTTTTGTTTGTTCCTTCTGTTTTTTTCTGGGGCTCTGGTTTGCTTAAAGATACATTCACGCTTGCAGCATTAGGTTTTTTTGTTAGTGGTGTGTACAATACATTTATTTCAAATAAGTCTGTTATTAAAGGGGCCTTCACCATGATCTTGTCAGGATTTGTTATAGTATCTATTAAGCCATATATTCTTGTGGGATTAGTGCCATCACTTATTTTATGGATGATCTTTAAGTTTATTCAAAAGATTGAGATTCCAACACTACGCTCGATTTCTTTCCCCTTGTTGTTATTAGCAGGGATTGTTTTCGGCTATGCTTTTTTACAGATTATGGGCGACTCATTACAAGAGTATAAACTTGATTCTTTCTTAGATAAGGCTGCTGTAAATCAGAAAGATTTAAAAAGTGATTACCACAAAGGAAATTCATTCGATATTGGAGAGTTCGATCCTTCCGTTCAGGGTATATCTAGTAAGTTCTTCATTGCGACATTTTCAGCCATTTATCGTCCGATGATTTTTGAGGTGAACAATGTGGTTATGTTTCTGGCCTCCATTGAAAATTTACTCATTTTAATTTTGACTTTTCGAGTCTTATGGTACATCCGGTTTTTTAGATTTTTCAAGTATATTAAATCACATCACTTATTGATGTTTTCATTTTCCTTCGCCATTTTATTTGCCTTCTTCATTGGACTTTCAACCAGTAATTTTGGAGCATTAGTTCGTTATAAAATACCTTGTATCCCATTTTACATTGCATCGCTTTATATTATCAGACATTTGCATGAGAAATATCTTGAGGAACAAAATGCAATGAAGGTTCAGTTGTATGAAGGTGGAGTTTAGGATAAATAAATACGATTATCCTTAAACCATTTGTGTAACACTACTAAAAGCCAGATTCTGGAATATAAATAATCCTTCCCTTCATAAAATTGTTTCTGAAGTTTTTTTACTTCTTCGAAATTAATAATGCCTACTTCTTCAATAGTTTTTTGATCTAAATAATCTTGAAGTAAATAATTTAATTCTCCCTTAAGCCAATTATTTAAAGGTATAGCAAAGCCCTGTTTAGGTCGGTCGAATAATTTCTCTGGAACATATTTGAACAATATATTCTTCAGAATGTATTTTGAAATACCATTTTGATATTTTAAATCTGGAGAAAGATTAATAGCAAATTCAACAACACGGTGATCTAAATAAGGCACTCTTGTTTCAAGCGAATATTGCATACTGGATCCATCAACTTTCGCTAATAAATCATAGGGTAGGTAGTATTGAATATCAAACAAAGCCTGTTGCTCCATGCTTGTCAATTTTCGCTCTTTCACTGACGGCATTCCTTTTCCTTGTTGTTCCGTTAGAATCCAATCTGTATCTTGATTTTCAAACTCTGCAAGGAATCCCATTTTTGTGAATGGTTGTTTCGCCAATTTATTTATCTCTCTATTGGTAAAGAAATATTGTTCTTGCGAAAAAATATGACTTCTTAAATTTTCAGAAGCTTCAACATCGAGCAGTTTCGCAATTCGTTGATAGCGCGACCCCATTTTGTCAAATGAAAATTGAAGAGGCTTTCTCAATATATTGAACAAAGGATTGCTTAATCTGCGAGCCCATTGATAGGAGCCATAACCAAAAAATAATTCATCTCCACCTTCACCCGATAATGTAACGGTAACATATTGCTTTGCAAGTTTCGATACCAGCATCGTAGGAATGAATGATGAATCTGCGTTAGGTTCATCATAAGTTTCAAAGATGTTATCAAAAAGATTGATAGCGTCTTTATAGGATACAATAAATTCATGATGATTGGTCCCTAAGTAATTTGCTACTGCTTTGGCGTACTCCGATTCATTATGACTGTTTTCTTCGAATCCAATAGAAAAAGTATTAACTTTTACTCCGGATAATTGAACGGCTTGAGCTGATACTAAACTGGAATCGATTCCACCGCTTAAGAACACTCCAAAAGGCACATCACTTTTTAATTGATACTGAACTGAACTCATCAATAAATCACTCAGCTTAACTAATGCTTCTTCTTTATCCGTGATGATATCGTTGGTTAGTTTTTGTTTGACATTCCAATATCGTGTTGTAGCAATCCCCTCGCTGTTGATTTTTAAATAAGATCCTGGAACCAGTTTCTTGATGTTTTTAAAAATGCTATTCGGAGCAGGGATAAATCCAAGGTGTAGAAAATCAGCAATTGAATTATGATTAATCTCTTTATTGATTCCATCTAATTGTAAAATTGATTTCATCTCCGACGCGAATGCGAGGTTTTTTCCATCCCAATAATATAGCAATGGTTTTATTCCTAATCTATCGCGAATCAGATAAAGTTCTTTTTTGAGTTTATCATAAATAGCAATAGCAAACATTCCGTTTAATTGCTGAATACAATCGATTCCAAAAGTGGAAAAGGCTTCTAGAATAACTTCTGTATCACTCGATGTTTTAAACATGATTTTATGCTCATCATTGTTCTCTTTGAGTGAAGCGCCAATCTCTCGGTAATTATAAACTTCTCCGTTATAAGCAATAACAAAGCGATCGTTTGCGGAGTGCATTGGTTGGTTAGATCTTTCCTGCAAATCAATAATCGAAAGACGTCTATGTCCTAGTCCGCAAATTCCATCATTAAAAAAACCTTCTGCATCAGGACCTCTATGCGCTATGCGATTAGTCATTTTAACCAAGTCATCCTGGTTAAAACGATTTTCAAATGAAAAGAATCCTGCTATGCCACACATGCTTTTTAGTTTTTAAAATTTATTTTCAATCCCATTTTTTCCAATAAAAAAACAATTGAAATGCTCGCAGGTATTAATAGTAAAACATCATTCATTAGAAAATATCTGATTTCCATATTTCGATAGCCAAAGCAAATTACTAAATACCATAAAGTGAAATAAATCAAAATCATCATTAAAAAATCTTGATTTATTAGTTTCATTTTTCTGTTTAACCATATTCCAATTAGACCTAAAAAAATAAATAATGTTCGGTAGGTGAACAGGACTGTTGAGACTAATTTTACTAAAAAGCTTTTCTCTCCATAAAGGCTAAATTTAAATAGCGCCTTTTTTAAATTAGATAGTGGAACAGTAATGTAAAAATGAAATTTGTTTTCTTTTATTTGTTCTTGTCGTAAACGATTAAAAGTTGCAGCTATTTCTTTTGTACAATCGTTATCTTCTAAAATTGGCTTGTCGATTTTGCCTGCAGAAGCTTTGAAATGACTAAATCCTCTTCCACAAGTGTTACATAGAACAGCCATGCGAGCTAATGTTGCAGAGTCTTCAGGATGTAAGTAAGAATCTTCTGGCCATTCTACCTTTTGACCATTAATGATTTGTTCGAATTGAGGATTGTGATCCGTTTTAACTGACCATATGTAAAACATGTAAGCGATAAAATCAGCAGAGAAATGTTTGTCGTTTTGTAGTTCTTCAGCAGGAATAAACTTTCCATAGCATAAGTTTCTTATTGGCCATGATCCGTATGTAAGTCCGAATGCAATAAAGAAAAACAAGGCTGGCGTTACGAAAAGTTTTATAAAAGATTTGTTCTTGATTAATAGATAAATGGCAATTGCTGGTGCTGCAAATATTATTTGAACTCGTAATAAAACAGCAAAGCCTAAAGCAATACCACTAAAAAGATAATCTCTTTTTTGAGGTTCTTTGGTAATAAAGTAAACAGATAAAAGCAGAAAAAATACGCTCGGCGATTCAGCATATAAGTAAGGTGACCATACTATTGAAAAGGGGTAAATGCAATATAGTAGCGATCCCAATAGTGCAATTTTATCATTTCCATTTGCATTCTTAATTATTCGGTAGATTAACAAAATAGAAATAGTGTCTAATAGCACCTGGAAAATTTGTGCTAGCAAATACATCAATTTTAAATTGAATCCGCTTAAGAAATAAAATGGAAGAAGGAAAAACGAATACCCTGGTGGGCGGAAGAATTTGCCATCATCATAATTCGTGTCCGCAGTATATGTTCCCGTATGAACGAGATTTTGCATTGATACAACCCAAGCATGCGTGTCGCCACCCTTAGCAGCATATTCTGGAGTTCCATAATAAATCGGAGCACCCCAAATCATAAAAGCTACTCGAAGTATTAGTCCTAAAAGGACGATATTCCTAATGCTAATTAATTTTTCAAATCTGTTCATTACGTATAGGGGACAACGTTATACACTTTCGCTAATTTCTTTATTCTCGATTTTTTCTTTTACAATGAATAGGGGTCTGTTTTTAACCTGGAAGAAAATTCGAAGTACATATTCGCCAATGATGCCGATAGAAATTAATTGAACACCGCTAAATAAAATGATTGCCATTAATATTGCAGTGAATCCTACTGGTATAACTTGATCAGTAAATAGTTTTTTGTATAAAACATCTCCTAAATAAATCAAGGAGACGATGATTGTAAACAAACCTAATTTGGTAATTAGTCTGATTGGGAATTCAGAGAAATTGAAAATTCCATTAAAGGCTAAACCCATTAATTGTTTCCAGCCATAATTCGATTGGCCTTCCTTTCTTTCGTCTCTTGAATATTCAAATCCGATTTGCTTGAAGCCAACCCATGAACGCATACCTCTTAAGTAGCGACTTTGTTCAGGCATCGAGTTTAATTTATCAACTACTCTTCTGCTCATTAATCCAAAGTCCCCACTGTCGATAGGTATATTGAAATTACTAACTGATTTTTGAAGACGATAATAAGCCCAGTAAGCTAGTTTCTTTAATGGACCTTCTTTTCTGTTTTTACGAATGGCATAAACTACATCATTACCATTTTTATACAGATTATAAAACTCGTTGATTAATTCAGGTGGATCTTGTAAGTCGCCATCTAACACCATAATTGCTTCAGTCCCTCTGGCATGTGCCAACCCTGCCGATAATGCTAGTTGATGTCCGTGATTTCTCGAAAGAAATAGTCCAGTATAACGCGCATCCGCCAAGCATTTAGCTTTCATTAATTCAGCAGTCTTATCGCGACTTCCATCATCAATTAAAACTACTTCTGTAGGATATTGAAAACTATTTAAAACTGAATCTAAACGGTTAATAAGTCGGTCAAATACCTGCTCTTCGTTATAAAGAGGTATTACTATAGAAACAAGCGGATTTTGTGAATTTGTCATTCTTGAAATGTCATTTCAAACATACAAAATTATTTAATTACTTAATTTGCTTCAGGATTTCATTATTTTGATAAAAAGAATCATCTTTGGGACTGGCTGAGTATGCAATCTAAAAAGGATAAAATCGAATCAATCTATCGTTTTTGTAAAGCAAATTGTTCTGAATTAGAACGATGGCCATCCTATTTTCATAGAAGAGCATTGGAAATGCAGAGTTATGTAGACTTGATGCCTGAAACAAAAGACCTTCGCATTCTTGAGTTAGGATGTGGTATTGGTTATCAGAGTGCTATGCTCGCAAAAATCAGCAAGTCGGTGGTGGCTACTGATTTGCCCAATGAGAGTGTAGTTGATCATGCCCCTGGAATGGCTGCTGCAGCTGAACTTCACAAACATCTCGAAATAGATAATGTTAAGTTGGTGCCATGCTCTGCAGAGGAATTGCCTTTCGAGGATTCATCTATGGATATGGTGTTTTCAAGTCATGTTCTAGAGCATATTCCCAATCAGCAAAAAGCACTTAATGAAATTTATCGTGTGCTTAAACCTGGAGGATATCATGTTTGTATTGTTCCTGTACGTTTTGAAAAACTGTATGCATTTATTTCATTTTACTCGTATTTGCTGAAGGCATCTTTGAATCGTGTTGCTAAATTATTTGCAAAGAATCCTGTTGTACTGAATAATGAAGCGACAACCTCAAATAATAAAGAAAGTGGTCCTTCAATTTTGAGGTCTTTCCCATTTCCACCGCCTCATGGATATTCAAATCATTTTTTAAATGAATGGAAAGAGTGGGGGTGTACACGATGGAGAAATAAGGTTTTAATGGGAGGCAAGTTTAATGTCATTCATCAATCGACAACACAATTAAATCCGTTGTTGCCGTTAGTCGGACCTGTGTTCCCAATTTTGTCAGCTAAAATTCATCAGGGCTCTCGAAAGCTGGAACTTCAGATGGGTAAGTTACCAATTATTCGAACTTTAGGAATTAATACTGTAATCATCGCTACTTCCAATAAGTCAACTACAAATGCAAAGTAATCGATCGTTTAAAGTGATTGTTGTTGCCATTGGTAATGGAATTAATATTCTAATCAATTTCCTGACGCTACCATACCTTGTTCGTTCATTATCTTTTGATGATTATGGTACCTATGGTCAGGTATTGATGATTGTAACTATCCTACAAGGATTTTTTACTTTCAATTTAAATCAAATTGCTAATATTTATTTTGCTAACGAAGAGTATGATCCTAAAGTGGTGTTTTCTACCATCGCGAAATTTTCGCTGGGCATGTCGTTATTAAGTTGCATTGTGATGTTTGCAAGTATTCCTATTGTAGGTTCTGCATTCGATAATGATTTGCTCTTTAAGTTACTCTCGTTCTCTGTATTGAATTTATTCGCGCAAGTGATTGCTCCAATCTTAATTTCGGTATTGATATTTTTCAATCGCGTGCAAAACACAGTCGCTATTTTAGTATCAACAAATATTCTAAAGGTGGCATCGATGTTTTATGCGATTCATTTTATGCATTCTTTGGAAGTATTGATGATAGGATTGAGTATAGTTAGTCTAATCCAGTTAATTGCCTTTTTAACGCAAGTCCCAAAAGAGGTACTAAGTTTTAGTTATTTCGACAAGAGTCTAGCAAAGAATATGTTCGTTATGGCTTCGCCGTTAGCCATTTCTTCGCTCATTGAAAAGTCCCTTGTTTACTTAGATGGTGTCATGGTTTCGGCTATGCTTACCACTACTGCATATGCTTTCTACCGAGCAGGAGCGGTGGAAGTACCGTTTGTTGCAGGTTTGTATGGTTCTGTTACGGCTATTGTGATGCCTGAAATTGCCAAGTTGTTTAGTGATAATAATCTAAAAGAAATTATCCGGTTAAAGCGAATTGCTATCTCTGGAACCATATTTTTTGTTTATCCTGTTCTGATATTTTTATTCTTTTTTGCAGAGCCATTAGTGTCTGCCTATTTGTCTAAAAGTTACTCTGCAAGTATTGTAATCTTTATGATATTTAATTTATCGTTGTTGATTCGAGTAAATGATTATCAAGATATTATCATCATTAGTAAAAACAGCAAGTTTATTTTTAGATCAGTATTGTTTGTCTCTATTTTGAACCTCGTTTTAAATTATACACTAATAACTTACTTTGGAATCAATGGTGCTGCATGTGCTTTTATCATTAGTTTAAGCTCGTTTGCATTACTTCTACTTTGGAAATCAATAAAAATTCTGGAATGTAGTTTTTATGATTTGTTTGATGTAGTATTGATTGGAAAGATTGTAGGACTAGCAGCAGTTTTAGCGACAATTATTTATTCGGTTAACCTGCTATACTTTAATTCTGTTTGGTTTATCATTTTTTCGGCGCCTGTTTATTTTCTTTTTATAATTTTAGGAGGTTTTAAATTCAATTTAATTCCTGATTCATTGGCTAATTTCTTAAAGAATAAATTTAAAGTGTTAAATAGAATTTGATATGGGTATTATGCGTCGTTTATACCGTTTATTTGGAAAGTCCTATTACACTACTTTTAGTTTAGGTTATTTATTTCTTTGTTGGATAATTCAGCGCGTATTTCGTGTGAATGCTGATATTCCTTTTTTAGTTAATTACACTAACAAAATTTCTGGTTGGAAAAATATTCGATTCGAAGATGATTCAGTTGCAATGAATCTTTTAGCAAGTGGCGGTGCTTATATTGCAGCCTTTGATAATACAACCATCGAGGTTGGAAGCGGTACTATTTGGGCCTATAATATTTGTCTTCAAACGGCTAATCATGTTCCTGGAAATTTAAAGGAATATACTACCGGTTCTATTAAAATAGGAAAGAATTGTTGGTTAGGTAATGGTGTGGTAATAACTGCGGGTGTTGAATTAGGCGATAATGTGGTAGTTGGTGCAAATGCAGTTGTAACTAAATCATTTCCATCAAATGTTATTATTGCTGGAGTACCAGCAAAAGTGATTAAGCAAATCGAAAAAGCTGATTGATTTATTATGTGCGGAATAGCAGGGGTATTTCAGTTTAATGAACTAAAGGTTGATGCAACAAAAGCTCAACTAATGTGTGATGTGATGGCGCATAGAGGACCTGATGGGGAAGGTGCTTGGTATAACTCAAATGCTACTGTTGCCCTTTTGCACCGTCGACTTTCCATTATTGATTTATCAGATGCAGCAGCACAACCTATGATTAGTGATGATCAAAATGTTGTCATTGCATTCAATGGTGAAATTTATAATTATATTGAAATAAGAAATGAACTCATAGCCCACGGCGTTAGTTTTAAAACGAATTCTGATACCGAAGTGCTTTTGCAATCGTATATACATTGGGGAGTTAAATGTTTGAATCATTTCAATGGAATGTTTGCATTTGCGATTTGGGATAATCAAAAGCAGGAGTTGTTTTGTGCACGTGATCGATTCGGAGAAAAACCATTTCACTATTTTAAATCGAATGATGTTTTTGCTTTTGCTTCTGAAATAAAATCGATTAAAGCATATCTGTCAGGAATAACTATAGACCAACAGGTATTACAAAATTATCTCGACGAAAAATTGGTAATTGATAATTCAATTACTTTTTTTAAGGATGTTTATGCATTAGAGCCAGCTACCTATTTAATCGTTTCAAAAGATAAGTTTGAAAAGAAAAAATACTGGAACATTGAATTGAAAGAGGATAATGTTTCATTCACGGAAAGTAAAACAAAGTTTCAAACGCTATTTAACAAGTCTATTCAATTGCGACTGCGAAGTGATGTTCCTGTTGGAAGTAGTTTGTCTGGCGGATTAGATTCTTCTTCTATTGTTTGTAGTTTGAAGGAATTGAATGTAGAAAACATGCAAACATTCTCAGCTCGTTTTAAGAGCGAGTTAGATGAGGGGAAATGGATTGCTGATGTATCGAGTAAAACATCTTATTCCAATAATGAAGTATGGCCTGATCCATCAACATTTTTAAAGGAACTAGAGAAAATGATTTGGCATCATGAATATCCCCCAGGATCAGCATCTGTTTTTGCGCAATGGTGTGTAATGAAGTTGCCTCGCACAAAAGGTGTGAAGGTGTTATTAGACGGTCAGGGTGCAGATGAATACCTTGCCGGATATGATGAGTTAAAATATTATGCATTGTGGGAGCATTATCATAAAGGCAACTTTAAAAAATTCTTCGAAGAGCGTAATCACTTTAAAAAACATTATGGAAAGGATAAGTCAATCGGTTATGCATTTTTAATTGATCCTTTGCTAAAATTATTTGGTAAAAAAAGAGATGTGTTTAAATACGGACATTCGTTAAAGCAGATTTTAAAATATTATACCGAAAATAAATTAAACGAGTTGCTTCGTTATGCCGATAGAAACTCAATGGCAAATTCTATTGAGGTGCGATTGCCTTTTCTTGATCATCACTTAGTGGAGTATGTTTTTTCTTTACCAATGACGCATGTTTATAGTCAGGGTAAAACAAAATTCATTTTGAGAGAGAGCATGAAAAATGTATTGCCTGAATCAGTCTACAATCGAACTGATAAAATTGGATTTGCTCCTCCTCAAAATTCTTGGATGGAAACAGATTTAGTACGCGGAGAGGTTCGTAATTCAAGAAGTAATTTATCAGATAATGGTTACCAACCTAGTAAAAATGATTATCGAAATTTAGTCGCGTACTATTTTATAAAATCATTCGCTGAATGAAAAATGTCCTTGTAGTTTCCTATTATTTTCCACCTAATACAGGAGCTCCTGCATGGCGACCATTTAGTTGGGCTACCAATTTTCATAAAAAAGGAATTAATACAACTATCATAACACGTCATTGGACTGGCAATGAAAACACCTGGGAGGAATTTATTCGTCCGAATACATCACCTTTAAAAGAAAGTCAGTTTGATCATTACCGTGTTTTTTATTTGCCATCGCGAAGAAATAAACTAAGTGCTTTTTTTTCAAAGAAAAATAGTTTGGTAAGGTTGTTTGGTAAATTGTATTTTTTCATCATGGCCTTAATAGGAAAGTTAAATACTGAGATTGATGGTACGTTAACTTTTAAAGATTTTATTGTTAATCATCTGAAGGAAAACAAATATGATGTGGCGATTATAACAGTCCCTCCGTTCAATATGCTACAGATGGTCGACTTGTTTCACGAGCAGAACATTAAGGTGATTGTTGATGTAAGAGATCTTTGGAACAATATGATGTTGACGAATGATTATCGTCCGGGTTTACAACAAAAATTTTGGGACAAAGTATATTCTTTTCATTTTAAACGTTGGATGAAAAATGCAGCACGTGTTTCTGTAATTACTCCTTCATTTTGTGATGTTCTTGTTAAAAGTTATAACGGGCCAATCGATGTAGTTTATAATGGGTATGAAGAATATTTATTTGATCAAATTGCTGAAGAAAAATCGGACAAGTTTATTTTTTCGGTTGTAGGTAGTATTTATCCTGAGCAGAATATTAATGTAATGGTTGAAGGCTTAAAGTTGTTTTTGACAGATAAATCAGCCGATAAAGTTGAATTACGTTTTATTGGATTAAATGTAATTCCGTCGATTAGTCAATTTGTGAAAGATCATTTACCTGCCAATTTCTTAACCATCACCGATAGGGTATCAAAGGAAGATGCTATTCGTGAAACAAAAAAAGCAACGGTTTTATCTTATCCGGGTTGGTTAGGCACCAAAGGGATTATTTCAACTAAAATATTCGATTATATTGCAAGTGGTAATCCTATTCTCATTGCTCCCGGAGATCGTGATATAATTGATGATTTATTATCAAATACTAATTCAGGTATATCTGTTTTTTCACCGGAGGAATTTGCTGAGCAATTAAACAGTTGGTATTCTTCATGGGAAAACCAAAAGGCCTTGCTGGAAAACAGAAATGAATCAGCAATCAAGTTTTATTCGAGGGAAAACCAGGCAATGTTGTTGGCTGAGCTTATTTCCAATCTTTAACATTCCTTTTATTTCTCTATTTTTGAGTTGATAATTATGAATGATATAGTTTCTGTCATTATTCCTACCTATAACGCCTCAGGTTTTATTCTTGAGACGGTTAATTCTGTTTTGCAACAATCGTATTCAAATTTTGAAATATTGATTGTGAACGATGGGTCGACTGATAATACAATTTCAGTTGTTGAATCGATTAATGATTCTCGCGTTAAGCTTTTCAATAGAGCTAACCAAGGCGTTAGTGCTACCCGAAATTTCGGACTTGAAAATGCGAATGGTGATTATGTGATTTTTTTTGATTCTGATGACTTTATGCCTGTTGATTTTATTATGGAGCGTATTACATTCCTGATAAAAAATCCGTTTTTTAGTTTTGTGACTGGATGGGTGCAGAAAATAAATGAACGTGGGGAGTTGATTGGTGCAAAGATGAAATCTGCATGTAATGATTTGCAAAACGAAATCTTACTTTATCATTCGGATATCATTACTTGTCCGAGTGGATATATGTTCAGAAAGCAAGATCTTATAAATAATAATCTTGAGTTTGATGTTACCTTGTCGAGTGCAGCGGATAGGTATTTTCTTCTGCAAATTGATAAGCATATTAAAGGCCATTTTCTTCGAAGCGAAAATAGTTTCTTGTATTATCGTATTCGGAATGAAAGTATGTCGAATAAGTTGAATGAATCATTAATTAAGGACAATGAACTGTTTTACAAATATGTTTTTCAAGAAATAAAACCTCGACAACGAGTTAGAAAGTTGTTTTTATCTAAATCGAATTACATTTTATTCGGTGCTTACTTTAAAACAGGTCATTATTTATTAGCAATGAAGTATGCGTTAATTTCATTTTTTATCGACCCTTTGAACTTCATACAAACGATGGTTAAAAAGAATCATGATACCTATTACTTTCAGTAGAATAAGATGGGAAGAATAAAAGTAGTTTATGTAATATCAAGAATAGATTATGCACTAGGATTTGACTGGGTAGATAAGTATTTGAATAAAGATAAATTCGATTTGCAATTCATCTTTATTAATCCATCAGTTCCCAAAATGCATAATGATTTATTGCAGCGAGGAACAAGTTCATATTACATCCCATTTAATTCTAAGCGAGATTATATTAAAGTCGCTTTTAATCTTTTTAAAATTTTCCTGAAAATAAAACCTGATGTATTGCATGTACATTTGATTGATGCTTGTTTAACTACAATGCCTGTCGCTTATTTAATGCGTATTAAAAAAAGAATTTATTCACGACATCATTCAACTTATCACTTTGATTATTTTCCACATGCAGTTAAATACGATAAGCTAATTAATTTTCTTGCAACAAATATCATTGCTATTTCAAAAAACGTAGAGAATGTTTTAATTAAAAGAGAGCATGTAGCTGCATCAAAAGTGCAGATTGTTCACCATGGATTTGAATTGAATAAATTTCTCAATACAAATGCTGACAATATTTTAGCATTAAAATCAAAGTATAATCCTGAAGGCAAATCGCCTGTTATAGGAGTCATATCTCGTTTTACAGATTGGAAAGGTGTTCAGTATATTATTCCAGCATTCAAAAATATTTTAAAAGATTATCCTAATGCGTTTATAATATTAGCCAATGCGCAAGGGGATATGCAAGAGGAATTATTTAAACAGCTTTCCCAATTTGAAAGTAAGCAGTATTGTACAATAAAATTTGAAAAGGATTTGTATTCTTTATATCAATTGTTTGATGTATTTGTACATGTGCCAATTGATGAACATTCGGAGGCATTCGGTCAAACTTATGTTGAAGCACTTGCTGCTGGAGTTCCTTGTGTATTTACGCTTTCAGGTATTGCTTCTGAATTTGTAAGAGATCGTGAAAATGCAATTGTTGTTGTTTATAAAAACACCGATGAAATTTATAATGGAATTCGATTAATTTTGGAGAATCCTGATTTAAAGAATAAGTTGATTGCAAATGGTCGAAATGATGTTATGAAACAATTCGAAGTAATTAAAATGATTAATTCGCTGGAGGCTTTGTATGCATCGTGATATTAAATTTTCTATAATCATTCCCACCTACAATCGCGTAGAATTTATTCTATTAGCGATTCGTTCAGTCTTGCTTCAATCGTACAAAAATTTCGAACTAATTGTTGTAAATGATGGAAGTACTGATGAAACTGAAAGTGTTATTGCGACAATTAAGGATGATCGCCTAAAATATATTAGAATTGAAAATAGTGAGCGTGGAAAGGCCCGTAATACAGGTGTTGCATTGGCCACTGGCGATTATGTCACTTTTTTAGATTCTGATGATCAACTATATGATGACTATTTAGAAGAGGCTTTAAACGGCTTGCGGAAACATAACTATATACCTTTTTATCATCAAGCTTACGAAATAAGAAGTTATGTAAAGTTTAGCGATCGATTAGTGCATAATTATCATAATCGAGATGTTCGCTTTTTAGTGAAGGGTAATCCATTAAGCTGCTTAGGTATTTTTATTAGAAGAGCAGAGGCTTTGCAATTTCCGTTTAATGAAGATCGTGCACTTTCGGGTTCAGAGGACTGGGAGTTATGGCTTCGTTTAAGTGCTAATTTTGGATTGCGTAGAGGGAAGAAAATTTGTGCTTGCTTAATTCTTCATGATGATAGAAGTGTTTATCAAATAGAAGAACATCGCTTGGTAAAGCGTAAACAATTAGCCGTTGATTATGCTTTTGAAGATCCTGCAGTAGTTAAAATGTATGGATCTTACTTGAGAGAAATTTTGGCGCATTCAGACACTTATAATTCGCTACATCTTGCTTTGGCAGGAAAGAAAAAGAGAAGTCTGTTTTATTTATTCCGTGCCTTTAAGCGTTATCCATTTTGTGTTTTCAATAGAAGAACACTAGCAATCTTTAAATATTATCTTATTTATCTTTTAAAATAGATTATCGCTTTACAAATTTTAGTGTTCTGTTTTCATCTTTGTATTGCACATTGATAAAATAAGTTCCTGAAGAAAGCTGATAAGGCTGGTTAAGATTTAAATTTACAGTCGAGTATCCTTGCTTGTAAAAATTGGAACTAGTTTGAAGACATAATTTTCCATTTTCATCATAAAGTGTAATATCAATATTATCATCTTCCGGAATAGTAATTCCAAAACTAATGTAGTCTGCCGCAGGATTAGGATATAAATTATAACACTCAAAATCTTTTTTAAGCGTTGAGCAGAAAGAATTGTTTTGACTATTGAAATCTGCTGAATTATCTACTGCCGTTACTTCAACGCAGAAATATGAGGGCGAGTAATCACTAGCGTCAAATGATGAGTTAAATTCATACTCAATAGAACTGCCTGGCAACAGATTTAATGATGATACATGTTCATACAAAACGGACTTGCCCTGAAGGTTGAGTTTAACATCTAGTTCGTTTATGGTCAGGTTCCCATTATTCTTAAATAAGGCTTTCATTAACCACTTGTTTCCTGATTTATTAAT
>CAINEC010000142.1 GCA_903847585.1 uncultured Bacteroidota bacterium | reverse complement strand
GGGCTGGAGAAGGTCCCAAGGGTTCGGCTGTTCGCCGATTAAAGTGGCACGCGAGCTGGGTTCAGAACGTCGTGAGACAGTTCGGTCCCTATCTGTTGTGGGCGCTAGAAGATTGAGAGGGCCTGACTCTAGTACGAGAGGACCGAGTCGGACGAACCTCTAGTGTACCTGTTGTGGCGCCAGCTGCAGCGCAGGGTAGCTATGTTCGGTTAAGATAAGCGCTGAAAGCATCTAAGCACGAAACTTGCCTCAAGATGAGTCTTCTTTATAAGGGTCGTCGAAGACTACGACGTTGATAGGCTACAGGTGTAAAGGCAGTAATGTCAAAGCCGAGTAGTACTAATTGCCCGTAAACTTTTATTACAATCTATTTTATCAAATGTATTTTCTTTCAATCCCTGTCATCTTTGATCTTATTCAAAGTAAAATATTTATGGTGACTATTGCGTTGGTGTCCACCTCTTCCCATTCCGAACAGAGAAGTTAAGCCCAACTGCGCAAATGGTACTAGAGTAACATCTGGGAGAGTATGTCGTCGCCGTATCATTGAAAATGCCTCGCTTGTCGGGGCATTTTCTTTTTATATACTTTTGGTCTCGTTCACTAATTGATCTTCCATTGAGAACAAAATTTATCTTCTTTTCTTGTGCTTTGTTATTACTAAATATCTCTGCTTTTTCCCAGGGAAATAATAGCAATGTCTTATTGCCTGATCAGTACCAAAACGCTTTTTTTAGTCCATTCTGTTATGATGATTTCAGTTATCGATTTTCATCAAATTTTAATAAGGTACAAAGCTCTTTTGGAAAGCGTATCGCTTTGCCTAGTACTTCTGTTTTTAGTTTGAATGACTCATTATTGCTTGATTCATTAAAAGCTGTATCTAATGTTTACTTAGTTCTTGGCACACAAAAAAATCAAGCTTTACAGTTAGAGAATTTACAGAAAATTGGAAAGTCTACTTTTTTTTATTTAAATTATAATTCAGTTGCATCTCTTGGTTTTCTTAAGAATAGTGCATCAAGAAATAGGAGCTTTATTTTAAATATCGCTCATGAATCGAAATTGTATAATTTGAATGCTGATTTTTTAATAGCTTCAAATTATGATGCAGCTTGTGGCGGAATCATTGATTCAATAATTCCATCAAATTATTCTAAAAGAGACTTACAGCAATTGAATGTTAATTTAACAAACGATTATCTGAAGAAGAAATATCTGAATATTGGGTTATCGCATAATTTCAAACTATTGAATTCTTCAATTGGCGAAAAAAAACTATCGCTATTTTTAAATAACAACTATTCAAAGTATGGTTATTTATACTCAGGTGATGGAGTTAATTCTTTCTATGAAAATGTTTTTAATGATTCATCTTCTACAAAAGATACATGTGGTTATTCGTGGTTTAAAAATGAAATTGGTATTGCATCAAAATTAAAGTCTTTGCTCATTTCAGTTAAAGCCATTAATAATGATTTTAATTTGCAAATGATGGATTCTGTTTATCATTTTAATGATTGGTCAGTTGATGCAAGTTTCTCAATCAATAAAAACAACTTCAATCTTTATGGGGCATATTCAAAAAACTTTGGAGGTAATTTTAGGAGAAATAATGAGGAGGCTAAAGTTGGTTTGTTATGTGAATTCAAGAACAATTATTTAAAGAGTCTTGAGTTGATATCATCCTACAGCATTCGTAATGTCCCATTCGTTTACCAAAAGCAATTTTCAAATCATTTTTACTGGAATGAGTTAAGTGAAATGTCAATTTCAGAGATGATGAATAAGATTATTTTTAAAGTGAAAAATAATGTTGTTATCAGTGGGTCAATAACTAATTACAAAAACAGAGTTTATTTAAACGAAAACATTACTCCTGATTTGTCTTTAAATCAAGAAAATATTATTGGTGTACATGCGAGTTATAATGATACGATCGGGAAATTGCATTTGATTGAAACAGCTGTTTATAATAATTCTAGTAGTAAAGTTTTTCCAGTAATTCCATTTCAGAGTTTTACGAGGGTTGGATATATGTTTAGCTTGTTTAAAAACAACCTAAAAGTGGAAGCGGGACTTTCTGGCGTTTATAATGATGCCTGGTTTGCTACGAGTTATTCGCCAGCTTTAGATGATTTTTACCTACAACCTGAAAGTAAATATGGCGGTTTGACAGTGTTAAATGTATTTGCTGATTTTAAAATAAAGTCTGCAACACTTTTCTTGAAAGTTGAGCGCGTGAATATAGGATGGCTTAAAGAAAATAGCTTTATTCGTGATGGATATGTGGCACCTCCTCGTACAATACGATTCGGTTTTAATTGGCCTTTAGCAAATTGATTTGCTTTTATTTTGAAATGTAATGAATAAGGTCAACAAGTCTTTTGCTATAACCACTTTCATTATCATACCATCCAACAACCTTTACCATTCTTCCCAAAACACTGGTTAATTGCGAATCAAAAATGCAACTGTGATTGTTTCCAATTATATCTACTGAAACAATTGGTTCATCAGTGTATTCTAAAATGCCTTTCAATTCGTTTTCAGCGGCATGTTTAAATAGCTCATTAATAGCTTCAACGGTTGCTGGTTTTTTTACTACGCAAGTGATATCCGTTAAAGATCCATCTATAACGGGAACGCGTATACCCGCACCTCCAATTAAACCCTTTAAATGAGGGAATACTTCTGCTATTGCCTTAGCGGCTCCTGTGGTTGTTGGAATAATGGAATGTGCAGCAGCTCTTGATCTTCTTAAATCTTTATGCGGAGCATCATGAATGTTTTGGTCACCTGTATAAGCATGAACAGTTGTAACATATGCATCTTCGATTTTGAAATTCTTATCTAGTAATGCAATCATAGGTGCTGCATTATTTGTTGTGCATGAAGCATTGGAAATTACTAATTCACTTCCATCAAGAATATTTTCATTTACGCCCATTACAACTGATTTAATATCTCCAGTTGCAGGTGCGCTGATAATTACTTTTTTTGCTCCTGCTATAATGTGTTTCTTCGCATCCTCTTCTTTTGTAAATTTTCCTGTTGATTCTAAAACAACATCTACGTTTAACTTACCCCAAGGAAGCAGTGACGGGTCTTTTTCTGCCGTAATATCTATTCTGTTTCCATTAACTACAATATAGTTTTCTCCTGCTTCTACTGACGCAGGAAATTTACCATGTATCGAATCGTACTTAAGTAAATGAGCTAATGTATCAGGGGCTGTTAAGTCGTTGATGGCAACAATATTTATTTTTTCATCCAAAAAAACTTTTCTTAAAAAAGTCCTCCCAATTCTACCAAAGCCGTTAATGGCCACATTGATTTTTTTCATTAGAATAAATGTTTTTCTGCATGATAGGAAGAGCGAACCAATGGACCACTTTCTACATATTTCAATCCTTTCTTAAGTCCAATTTCCTTGTAGTAATTGAATTTTTCTGGAGTAATGAATTCAACAACTTCTAAATGCTTTTTAGTTGGCTGTAAGTATTGTCCAAGTGTCATAATACTCACTCCTGCTTTCACCAAGTCATCCATTGTTTCCAATACTTCTTCTTCTGTTTCGCCTAATCCCAACATAACACCTGATTTTGCTCTAACACCTGCATCACTAACTCGCTTTAGTACTTCCAATGAACGATCATATTTCGCTTGTATACGAACTTGCTTAGTAAGTCGTCGAACTGTTTCTAAATTATGTGAAATGATTTCAGGAGCCACATCAATTACCATTTGCAAATTATCCCACTTGCCTTGAAAATCTGGAATTAATGTCTCTAGTGTAGTGCCAGGACTAACTTCACGAATTGTATTGATAGTTTCTACCCATATCTGTGCACCACCATCTTTTAAATCGTCACGGTCTACAGAGGTAACTACGCAATGTTTTACGCCCATGATCTTAACAGAGTTCGCCACGCGCATAGGCTCGTTTTTATCAACGGCTGATGGTCTGCCTGTAGCTACCGCACAAAATCCGCAAGAGCGTGTACAGATATTTCCAAGGATCATAAATGTAGCTGTGCCTGCACCCCAACATTCGCCCATATTCGGACAATTACCGCTTTCACAAATGGTGTGTAATTTATTATCAGTAACTAACTCGCGAACTTTTCTGTATTCTTCCCCGATAGGTAGCTTTACTTTTAACCAACTAGGTTTCTTGCTTTTTTCTGAAATTGATTTTTCTGAATCCATTCGTCTATTTTTTTCTTCCGTAAATGAAAGTCATATAAAATGTGAAATAAAACTTTTTGTTATCGATCAAAGCCATGATTGGAATGTCCTTCGGAAATGCATCAATGATGGCTCCTAATTCCAATGATTTAATGTCGTAATAAATAGGAGAGTACTCAAAGTTGAAAGCGACCCTTCCATACGCTCCTGGATGTAAATTAATTTGGTTTAATCCATAGGTAAAAGGAGCTCTTCCGTAAATATTATCTAAAAAGTGTTTGTTCGCATCGTACTTTTCTACAATGATGTCGAATTCGCCAAACTTGCCTGTAGGCTCTAAAATATTTAAATAAACTGGTTTGGTAATTCCGAGAGATAAACCACCACCATAAACAAATCTGATATCTACACCATTCTTTTCAAATTTGCTGTAAAGCGTTTTTTCAAAACCTGCTCCGCCTCTTAAAATCGTTAGGTTGTTTTGCTTTCCAAATACAAACGCTTTCGCATCAGTGAAATAACGATTAACGGATTTTATTTCCTTAGGATGTTTCATGCCGACTAAATCAGCTTCTAAATAAAACTTCTTATAGCCTGTTAAGTTCTTTGCCTTTCGAAATTGAAGTCCTAAGGTGCCACTTGTATGTACATTAAGTCCGAAAGCGATTTCTCCTTTCATTAAAGGAGGCTTCTCTTCGACATATTCATTTGGATTAGTTGTTTGACAATACGCACTAATGTTGCCTAGCAACAATAAAAAAAGCAAGCATGTCCAACGCATAGAAATCATAGTTACAAATATACAATTAACGGCATAATCGAGCGGCTATTTTATTAGCAATTCTTATTTTTGGATCTATGACAATTCAAACAATCTATACTGGCGAGTTAAGAACGCAGGCTACGCATGTTGCTTCACAAAATACAATCATTACAGATGCACCTTTAGATAATAATGGGAAAGGCGAAGCATTTTCTCCAACAGACTTATTAGCCGCTTCTTTGGGGTCTTGTATGTTAACCATAATGGGAATTGCTGCAAATGCTCACGGATTTACTATCGATGGGACAAAAATCAATATCACTAAAATCATGGCGGCTAATCCAAGAAGAGTAGACGAGATAATCATCGAATTTTCCTTTCCAATCAATCACTATAGCGACAAAGAAAGATTGTTGATTGAAAAGGCAGCAGCTACATGCCCGGTTGCTTTGAGTCTGCATCCCGATTTAAAACAAACGATACATTTTAATTGGACGCGTTAATCGAAGCGCAATGATTCTATTGGGTTGATTTTGGAAATGATTTTTCCTGGAATCAAAAGCATCAACATGCAAATAATATAGGTGCCTAGGTTAATTAAAATTATACCCGTGTAGCTAAAGTTAATTGGGACGCTCTTTATGTAATAGGATGTTTCATCTAATGTGATAAATCCAGTTTGTAATTGTAAATACGCTAAGCCTAAACCTACCATATTGCCGATTAATAAACCTCGAATTAAAATTTTGCTGGAGAGTTTTAAGAAAGTTTCAGATAATGTTTGGTCACTTGCTCCTAGTGCCTTAAGTAATCCAATAGGTCTTCTGTTTTCTAAGATTAAAATCAATAATGTACTAATCATTGTTGTTCCAGCTATCAAGCTTATTAGAACAATAATCACAATTACATTTAGATTTTGTAGCTCTAGCCAGTTGAATATTTGAGGATAAAGTTCTTTAACATTCTGCACATTGGTTTGATAATCTACTTTGTCATAGATTTCTTTTGTGATTGTATCAAGATGATTTAGGTTGTCAGTTTTTATTTCGAAACCTGCCACTTGAGTGCTATCCCAATTGTTAACTTTTTGAATTAAACTCATTGGGCAGAAAATATAAAGGTTGTCAAAATCCTCACTCAAGCCTGTGTTGTAAATCCCCTTAACTATGAACTTTCTTACTTTACGATCTTCTTGAATGAAGAAAATCAAAAAGGAGTCGCCAACTTTAAGATTTAATTTATCACATAAATTTTTTGAAACAAGCGCTTCGTTTTTATTTGAATTATTTACGTCGATTTTATCTCCCTGAGTTATTTTATTTTTGAAAAAACTCCAGTCGAATGTGTTGTCTATACCTTTTAAAACTACACCCTGTATTTCATCTTTCGCTTTTAATATGCCGGCCTTGTGAGCATAATTTTGAATCGAAGTAACTCCTTTTATTTTTCGAACTTCTTGTAAATATTTTTGATTGCTTGAAATTGGAACTTCTTCGAATGAATTATTGTTGGCTAATTGATGAATTCTTATTGCCGACATAAATCCTGTAACTTTGTCGGAGATTTCGTTTTTGAATCCAGTTACAACCATTACTGATAGCAACATCGCAATCACTCCTAGAGCAATTCCTGAAATAGCAATTATCACTACAGGCTTTGCTGTTTTTTTAGAGTCGCTATTTGACTGATAGATTTTATCTGCTAAAAGTTTACTGAGGTTCAATCTGATGATAATTAAATTTGGTCTAAATTTACCTAATAATTCTTTACACGTGAATAAGATTAAATATGCGCTTCTGATTATTATTTGTTGTTGGTCAGTTTTAAGTTTTTCTCAATCATCACATTATATCGCCGGTGCAGAACGTACAGGTCAGTACATTTCCTTGTTAAAAAAGAAGAATGTAGCAATTGTTGCAAATCCTACTTCAATGATAGGAGGTAAGCACTTGGTAGATTCACTCGTCAAACAAAAGATAAAAATCAAATGTGTATTTGCTCCTGAACATGGCTTTAGAGGTGATGCGGAAGCAGGGGAGCATTTGGAAAACGGAATAGATAAAAAGTCAGGAGTGAAAGTGATTTCATTATATGGTAAGCACTTTAAACCAACAAAGGAAGATTTAAAAGGTGTTCATGTTGTTTTGTTCGATATTCAAGATGTTGGTGTTCGCTTTTATACGTATATCAGTACGCTTCAATATGTAATGGAATCGTGTATTGAAAATAAAATCCCAATCATTGTTTTAGATCGACCAAACCCTAATGGATTTTATATTGATGGTCCAGTGCTGGATACTGCGTTTAAGTCTTTTGTAGGTATGCAGCCTATCCCAGTTGTTCATGGTATGACGATAGGAGAGTACGCACTTTATTTGAATGGCGAGTATTTTAAATCGCGAAATAAGCAATGTGATTTAAAGGTTATTCCTATTGAAAATTGGAATCATAAATCACATGTCATTTTAACTGTTCCTCCTTCACCTAATTTGCCTAATATGGCTTCAATTTATTTATATCCTTCATTATGTTTTTTCGAAGGCACTAAAATTAGCGTTGGAAGAGGGACTGATAAACCATTTCAGGTATTTGGCTATCCTGAAAGTAAAAATGGCAATTATTATTTTAAGCCTGTGAGCATTCCCGGAAAGGCAAAGAGTCCGATGTATGAAAATCAGTTGTGCAGAGGGTTTGATGTAACTGAGTATGGACAAAAGTTTGCTTCAACTTCTGGGCAGTTGAATTTAAATTGGATAATTCAGTTGTATGCTGAAGCGAATAATAAAAATGATTTTTTTAATTCTTTTTTTGATAAACTAGCAGGAACTGATTTGCTAAAAAAACAAATTGAAGCTGGACTTTCAGAAGATGAAATTAGAAACTCTTGGGGAGAGCAACTCGAAGTATTTAAATTAATTAGAAAGAAATATTTATTGTACGAAGATTTTTAATTCTGCTTACAAATTTTAATTCTTTTTGTTTCTGATGATGTTTTTATTTCTGCAATATAAATTCCATTAGATAATTTCTCGCTGTTGTAATCTATTTTCGATTCACCCGCATTTAAATAAGTATTGTCTAGTACTTCATCAATGAGTTGTCCTGATAGTGAATACAGTCGTACTGATACTTCATCCGGATCCGAAAGTTCTAAATTGAAATTTATATGTTCGCTAAATGGGTTAGGAAATGCTGAAATACTTGTAGCAGTTAATTCTCCCTCCCTACAGGGTACAGTAACTACATACGGTGAAGAAAATACTCCACAGCTTCCTCGTTGAACCCTAACTAAATAAGTTCCTGCAGTTGTTGCTCTATAACTTGAAGATGTTGCATTGTTTATGACGGAGTTGTTTTTATACCACACATATCCTTGAGCGTTAGAGCTTGAAACACTTATAATAACATTTCCGCCTTGACAAAAACTTAACGGTCCACTTGTACTAATGGTGAAAGTTGCCACGGGGTTAACGGTAACTGTTTTCCCAGCTGATGTTGCAGCGCATCCACCGCTTTGAGAAACAGTTACGTAATAAGTTCCTCCAGTAGTTACATTGATTGTTTGAGATGTTGCACCATTTGACCACAAGTATGTTGATCCAGTTGAAGATGTTAAATTAACTGAACTTCCAGCGCAGAATGTTGTGTTTCCACTTGCTGTTATTGTAGGTGTGGATACAGTTCCTGTTTGAGCTGTAACACTAACTGGACTGCTTGCACTCGAACAACCATTGCTCGCTGTTGCAGTGCATATGTAATTGCCCGTAGTACTAACAATAATGGAAGATGTAGTTGATCCATTGCTCCATAAATAAGTACAATTTGTTGCTCCTGATGTTAGTGTAACATTTCCATTACAAAATGTTGTTGGGCCCGATGCATTTACAATACTACTAGGTGCTGCTTTTAATGTTACAATTGTGCCGCTTGATGATTTAGAGCAACCACCACTTTGTGTTACAGTAACAGTATATGTTCCAGCCGTATTAACATTTATAGATTGAGTTGTTGCGCCATTTGACCATAGATAACTGGTTCCTGTATTCGCAGATAATACAACCGATGAGTTAGAACAAATATTTGTTGATCCGCTCGGAGTAATTGTGGCTGTTGGAGATATAATAGAAACCGCAATTGGACTTGAAATTGACGTGCATCCGCTACTGTTAGTTACCGTTACAATATAGTTGCCAGCTATATTTGCATTAATCGATTGCGTTGTTGCTCCATTCGACCATAAATAACTTGACCCAGATGATGCTGTTAATGTAACCGAGCTTCCCTGGCAAATAGCAGTTGCACCGGAAGTTGTAATTGTATTCGATGGTAAAGCATTCACCGTTACATTAACATTATTACTTGTGCCAGCCTGGCCATTATTGTTAACTGTAACAGCATATGTCCCTGAAGTATTTACAACAATAGATTGTGTTGTTGCACCATTAGACCATAAATAAGAAGTACCTGTTGTTGCTAATAACGTAACACTACCTCCTTGACAAAATGTGGTAGAGCCTGAAGGAGTAATTGTAGGTGTAAATATACTTGCACTGCATGGCGCAGCTGCAGGTGATAAAGTAAGTGTGCTGTTTGATGTAATTGTAATTAGATCTATTTCTAAATTCGTGTTGCTAGGTAAAATAGATAGTAGATGATTTCCTACTGTTAGGTTTGCAAAGTTGATGATATTACTTGTTGCTCCATCATAGCGATACCAAGTCCAGTTTGTATCTGCTATACAATTGATAGTTCCTTTTGCAATTCCATCCATGGATACAGTAAACCCTGTGTTGCTTCCATTTTTACTTCTTGCTTTAATCCAAAAGTAATGTGATGTGTTTGCTGTTCCTCTAGTTACAAAATTGTATTCAGCAGCACCAACAGATTTAAATCCTACACAAGAAGTGAAGTTCGTATAGTCGCCAGCGATAGTTCCTGTAGGGACGTAGGTTTTAATTTCGTTTGTCGTTGAAGAAGTGTTATCGTACAATTCACCTTCAAAAACAAAATCTTTCGACCAATAGTAAGGATGAGTGTTTTCATGCCATCCATCTAGCTGATAAAAAATTGGAGCAAGTGAATTGCTCTTGTCGTAGATAAATGTACTTCCTTGTCTACGAATATTGAACTTCAGATTTTGTCCATCCAAATTAATGGATGCTACTCCTGTTAGTGGAGCGTTTCCTACATAATTCGAGTTGGGTTGAATCGTTGCTGTTATAGCATATTTGCTTAATGTGTTATGTTTTCTTGCAACTACCAACTTTGTAATGTCTCCAGCATAGAATGAATAGCCTGGTTGTGTTGTGTTATTAATTGAATTAGCTGGCACATTTCCATTCATTAGCGTTCCATTAAATAAAAAGTCTTGATACCTTGTAGCAACTGCTTCTGCATATCCAGGGATTGCCATTTGCCAAACATAATTGTTAGGATTTTGATAAGGTTGAGTTGTTACAAAGTATCCTGTTTGAAAATATTCAGCACCAGACATTGAAATAACCTTTAAGAACCCAAGCCATTGTGCTGGACGCGGAATTACCTCTTCATTTACCCAGCCTGCTGAAACAAATGGTGAATATAATTTATCACCCATTGAAATTTCTGTAAATCTAGACTCTGCTACAAACTGCCATCCATGCGCAGCGCCTTGCCAGTATCTCCAAACATTTGGACGTTGCATATAGATATCTCCCGATGAATAACGCTGTCCATTGGTCAGTGAATTAAGTTCGCGCGTTTCTTGCCAGTTCCAGCTGTATAATGGATGGCCATTCAAAAAGAAATGACTAAATCTAGTAGTGCTAAGTGTAGGTAAGGATAAAAACTCAGCCGTATAAGATGCAGTAAGTTTTTTCATTCCTCTTCCTATGTACCTACTCCAATCATTGAGTCCACTGTTCGTGTAGGCAGTGTTTACTGTTGGGTCAAGCTTTAATCCTGTACTTGTCCAAGCTGGCATCGTTTCACCATTCTCAAATAAATGATTTAATGGTCTCGTCATTTTTTTAGTTAATTGGTCTAAATAATAACGCATTGTTTGTCCATCTAATTTGAATGAATCTATTGGTGATTCAGGACTTAAAGTTTTAGTAGTTGTAGAAATAGCTCCGTTTTTATCAATAAATTGACCCGAGGCATTTTTTAAATAGGAGGTGCTAGGTAAACATCCACATCCTACGTAAGCTTTTGAAGAAGATTTATTAATGTGTTTTGGACTTAATTGTCCCCAATAGCTATTTGCGGAAGTTTTCCATGTTGGATTTAAGTTCCCCATTTTGATCCATGCTCCTGAATAAGTATTGGTGTCACCAAAATCAGAAACTTCATGAGTATTACTCGTAACCAATAATGCATATTGAAAATTTGTTACCAGCTCCTTTTGAACTTCTTTACTTCTGCTTACTAAAGTACTTTGACTGTAAGTGCTTGTGCCATCCCCAGCAACGTGTGCTGGGTTAAAAATCATTGTATTTGGAAATAATGTTGAATTGGTAAGAGCTCTGGCAGCTGGGAAACTCTTTAATTGGGTTAACGCATCAACGTTAGCATTAGGATGTCCAGGCGCAAATTCGTTCATGTTTAATGATCCAGTAATAGAAGTTGCAGTTGGAACAGTAAGAGTGGTATTAGCAAAAGTATAGTGCTTGTTTTGAGTAAAGTCTAAATAGTGCTTGTAAATCATATTGGCTGGTAGTGCTGTTTTGTATACAGCTATTTCATCCATTCCGCCATAATATTTATAATAGCTTGTACTCGTGTTTACGTCGCATACATTGTTGTTACTAACGCCTGGATTTGTTGGAATTAATCCTCCTATCAATGTTTTACTAAATCCTGCAGGCAATTGTCCATCTATCCAAACTTCTTTTACTCCATTCTTAGCATCATACTTAAATACGATATGGTGCCAATTGCCATCTACATAATAGTTATATGTTCCTCTTCCAATTGCCTCTAAACTAATATCAAAATTATCTGTGACAGTAGCTGTGGATCCTGTAGGAATTGATTTAGTAGTAAATCTTATGTAAGGGAAGTATAATCTTAAATTAATGGCAGCATCTCGTCTACTAAACCACTGAATAGTCTGGTTTATATCTGATGATGTTTTGAATAAAAACTCAATCGTGTATGCTGTATCAGGTACAAACTGGCTAGTAGCTACAATTTGCTTGGATGATGCATCTAGTTGTAAATATTTTCCTACACCAGCATTTGTGCTATTGGTTAAAATAGAATAGGGCGACTGATAGTACGCTGCATCAAGATTAGACTGATTCATTGAATCTTTTAATGAGACGGAACCATCAAATGTCCAATAGTTATAAGGAGTCCAATTTTGGGCTTGTGCAATATTAAAAGAAGCAACTAGCTGAACTATTAAAAAAGCAAACACAAACAATATATTGTTTGTGAAAGTTGGTTTTTGTTTTTGATTTAGCATTGTTTAGGTTTGGTTTTAAACAAGGCTTATCAAAGCGTGGAGCCCAAATTTACCTTGTGATGATGGAAATTACAATAGCGAATAACAAATATTATTTAAACAATTGATTTTCAGATACAATAACTTCTGTTGTGGTCCGTTTTTCTCGTTTTTAACCATCATTTTTAGGTAGTTCACCATAAATAAATAGCAATTTGCATTTAAAAAATCCTAAATTGAATACTTGATAATGGCACCTTGACTACTAATGAAATTCCTTTTAAAGTTAAAAAGGCCTTGAGCTTTTTTAATATGATGGTGATTAGGATAATTGTCATCTTACATCACCACATTAACATTCCCTTCTTTGGTTTCCCTCTTGCCCTTATTTCCCTGAGCAGTTACTTTGTATACGTAAACGCCTTCTGGTACCTGAGTTCCCTGGAAAGTTCCATCCCATCTAAGATTAGGATTAGAGGATTCAAAAATTAATTGTCCCCAACGATTAAACACTTCCATTTTAAAGTCTTTAACCGCCTCTCCTGCGATACCAAACGTGTCGTTCATCCCATCACCGTTTGGTGTAAATGTGTTGGGTATGTAAAGCGTCATCGGAGGAATTACTTCCACCTCGTTGGAAACACTAAATGTTTGAGGTGCTCCGTTTTTGTAGGCAATCACTCTGTACTTCCTGCTGTATTGCATTTGAGCCATAGAGCTGAATGCTAATAAGCAAAGTGTAAAACTTAAAATAACTGATTTAGTAATTGTATTCATAGCTGTTTGTTTTTGATGTATGCAAACTACATCTGACTGAAAGCAGCTATTTTCAATTATTTAGAAATTATTTCTTTTGTAAGGTTTTGCCTGAATTGTTTAGAATTATGATTTTGATTTTTTGAGTTAATATTGCTAACGCTCTCTAAGGATTAAGAGTAGGTGCTATTTAAATAAATCTTATGATCTGTAAGATTTGGTCCATCTAAACGTTATTTTTTATTAAAATTGAATGATTGTATTAAAACATGACATTATTTATGATTTCCAACAAAAAAGTTAACTCGATATTCATTTTAATTTTCATTTGTACTTCCGGATTTGGACAAAATCATCGACAGTTTGCTAATTGGATTTGTGGCGACTTTTCAATTAATAAGAAGGTAAACGAAGTTGATGTAAAAATTGCATCAAGCCATATCGTGAATCTTTCAAATGTGGATAGTAGCAATTATTGGGTGGTGGAGGATATGAATATTGATAAAGTGAAAAAGCAAAGAATCTTGCACCTACATTTATTAGATAGTGGTTACGTAGGATTGGATATTTATGAATTAAAAAACAATAAACCGATAGCAACTATTTCAACTGTTAAACAAATCAAGTTGGAGAATTATCAAAAGGCAAATCAAATGCAAATAGTGTTTTATTATAATCGTAAATCTAGAGGATTTGAATTGCAAAAGGATCCCAATCAATTATTCTATATGGATAAGTTTATGTTGATATTAAATTGCTGTAATGACTTTTCGAAATTTTATTATGATAAGTCGAAAGAGCAAATTAGTTTGTATTTGTATAAAAAAATAGACTAGCTTTTTTTGTATTTACTGATATCAATTATCGAACTACAATATTTTATTTCATCCTCGATATTGTTGGAAGCAATAATCACTGTTTTATCATTAATGTATTGTTGCATTAATTCTCCGAACCATTGTGACCCTTCTTTGTCTAAATTAGATAGAGGTTCATCAAGTAATAACAACGGAGCATCTGCTAGAATTGCTAATCCGATTTTTAATCGTTGCTTCATACCTGATGAAAAATATTTAATCGGCTTTTCTGCTTCTTTAGATAATCGTAGTCGTTCTAAAATTTGAATTTCATTCAAGCCTTCAATAAAAGGTTTGAACGAGCTGAAAGTTTTAATTAATTCAAAAGGGTTTAGTTCCTCCGGAACATCGAGATAGGGTGATCCTATTGAAAGGTGATTAAAAAGTTCATCTTTTGAAATCTCACTATGGCCAATATAATGCTTAATCGCTCCCTTCGTTGGTGATGTGTAACCTGACAAAATACTCAACAAAGTTGATTTTCCTGAACCATTAAATCCAATGATTGCAGTTTTGCTTTTTTCAACGAAATCAAAATTGATGTTTGAAAATATCCACTGACCTTGATACTTTTTACCGATATCCGTACAGGCGATTTTCATCTGCTTATTCGTTGCTAGTTGATAATCCCCTGATGATTCCTTTATCGCTTTCTTTAATAAAGCTAATGATATCTTTAATAATATCTGAGTTATTATTTTCTTCGATAATGGCTATCGCATTTGAAACGGAATGGCCTCTTAAAAAGAGCACTCTATAAAATTCTTGGATATCGTTTATGTCACTATCACTATAGCCTCTTCTTTTCAATCCAACACTGTTTATTCCAGCATAAGAAAGTGGCTCTCTTGCCGCTTTAACATAAGGCGGTACATTTTTACGCACTCCCGTTTGCCCTGCAATAAAACTATGTTTTCCTATTCTTATAAATTGAGATACTCCAACATATCCTTCTAGAATCGCCCAGTCGTCAATGATGACATGTCCCGCAAGGTTAACTGAATTAGCAAGAATTACATTGTTTCCTACAACGCAATCGTGTGCTACATGAACATAAGCCATCAACAAACAGTTACTACCAACTTCTGTTCTTCCTAATGCCTCGGTTCCACGATTTATCGTTACACATTCTCTAATTGTTGTATTGTTTCCAATTATTGTTTGTGTTTTTTCTCCTTTGTATTTCAAGTCTTGTGGCACAGCAGAAATTACTGCTCCAGGAAAGATTTTGCAATCGCTTCCTATTCTTGCTCCATCACAAATAGTAACATTAGGTCCAATCCAGGTGTTGTCGCCAATCTCAACATCGGCCTCAACAGTAGTGAAAGGACTAATACTAACGTTGTTGCCTATACGAGCATTTGGGTGAATGTTGGTCATTGGGTAACTCATGATTAACTTTTCTTTACAATTTGAGCCATCATTTCTGCTTCCATTACAACTTTATTCCCTACAATTGCTTCTCCTTTCATATGGCATATACCTCTTCTGATAGGAGATATTAAACTTAAGTGAAAAACCAAAGTATCACCAGGCATCACTTTTTGTTTGAATCTTGCCTCAGTAATTTTCATGAAATAGGTCCAATAGTTTTCTGGATCAGGAACGGTGCTTAGCACCAAAATCCCACCGGTTTGCGCCATGGCTTCAATCATTAATACGCCTGGCATTACCGGATTATTGGGAAAATGGCCTTGGAAAAACCATTCATTCATAGTGACATTTTTTACACCCACTACGTGTGATTCTCCAAGCTCAATAATTTTATCTACTAATAAAAAAGGATAACGATGAGGCAGCATTGATGCAACCTGATTCACATCATAAAGTGATGGAGCATTTAAATCATATTTTTTAACTGATCCTTTTTTAGATTTAATAAGTGCTTTGATTTTCTTAGCTAACTCAACATTGGCTGCATGGCCAGGACGAGCAGCTAATATATGTCCTTGTATCGGCTGACCAATCAAGGCCAAGTCTCCAATAATGTCTAAAAGTTTATGTCGAGCAGGTTCATTCTGAAAATGAAGTGCTGTATTATTTAAAAATCCTTTTTCTTTAACTTGAACGTTAGGCTTGTTTAATAGCTTCGCTAAATCATCAAGTTTGTCTTGAGAAATTTCTCTGTCAACAACTACAATAGCATTATTTAAATCGCCCCCTTTAATCAGATTATGCTTGACAAGCATTTCTAACTCGTGAACAAAAACAAATGTTCTGCAAGGAGAAATATTATCTTTAAATTCATCAATCTTATGCAGCTGTGCATGTTGAGTTCCTAAAACCGGACTATTGTAATCCACCATAACGGTGATGCGGTAATCAGGACTAGGTACGGCAAGCATTTCTACATTACGACTAGGTTCTTCATAAGACAAGATGTCTTCTAAAATAAAAATATCTCTTTCCGCTTCTTGTATCTCAAGTCCTGCTTCCATTAAGGCATCTACAAATGGCTTCGAGCTACCATCCATAATAGGAACTTCTGGTCCATCTACTTCAATAAGAACATTATCTATTTGCAATCCGATTAACGCTGCAAGCACGTGTTCTGTAGTGCTAATCTTTGCGCCATTCGCTTGAAGCGTTGTTCCCCTTGCAGTATCAGCAACATTATCCGCATCGACTTTTATTAAAGGTTGGCCTTCAAGATCTATTCGTTTAAATACAAACCAGTGATTTGTTGGCGCTGGATGAAATGTAATTGTTGCAGAAACCCCTGTATGAAGTCCAACTCCTGAAACAGAAATAGATTTTTTTATTGTTGCTTGCTGGGTTCTCATGAGTTATTTCCTAGTGAGCTAATTGATTTTTCGATTGTATTTACTTTTTTCTCTAATTCAGGTAATCTTTTAAAAACTACATATGCGCGTTTATATTCGCCGATGCCGAAAGCAGGAGTTCCCTGAAGAATTTCATTTTCATTTGTTGAAGCGGTAATACCGGATTGCCCCGCTACTTTTGTTCCGTCAGCAATGATAATATGACCGTTAATTCCAACCTGGCCACCTATCATACAGTTTTTGCCAATCTTAGTTGAGCCTGCAATACCTGTTTGGGATGCGATAACAGTATTTTCTCCTATTTCAACATTGTGTGCCACTTGAATTAGGTTATCAAGTTTTACTCCCTTGTGAATAATCGTAGATCCCAACGTTGCTCTATCGATAGTTGTGTTGGCGCCAATTTCAACATGGTCTTCAATGATCACATTTCCTATTTGAGCAACCTTTTGATAATTATTTTCTGAATTAGGTGAAAATCCAAATCCATCAGCACCAATGACTACTCCCGAATGCAACGTTACATGATTTCCAATAACGCAGTCAGAGTAAACTTTTACTCCTGGAAATAGAGTTGTATAGTTCCCAATAATGCAATTGTCTCCAACATAACAATTCGGATAAATTTTAGTGTTTTCTCCAATCTTTACATTTTTCCCTAAGTAGGCAAATGCTCCCACGTAAATATTGCTACCTAAAGTTGCAGATTCATCAATGTATGAATTAGGCTCTATGCCCGATTTATTTCGTTGGATGGTATTATAAGCTTCTAATAGTTTAGCAAAACCCGCATAAGCGTTTTCTACTCTGATAATTGTTGGAGTAATAGCGTTTTCAGGTTGAAAATCATTTCCTGCAATAAGTATAGATGCTTTCGTTGTGTATGCAAAAGAAGTGTAAGCTGGATTTGCTAAGAATGTTAAAGAGCCCGGAGCACCTTCTTCAATTTTTGAAAGGCGAGACACTTTAACTTCCGGATCACCTTCAACGGTACCGTTTAGTAATTCAGCAATTTGTTTGGCTGTAAATTCCATAATGGATCACAAAGTTAGCAATTTGAACATCAAGTTAGGCTCAAAAAGACTCCATTTTGCTCATTTAAACTGCCAATTCCGGCATATAGCAAAAGAAATACTTGTTTACCGGAGTTGAGAGTATCGCAACATCCATTTTTTCGTTATCGCCTAGTAGAATAACACCTTGCTGATTACGCATTAAAATTTTAATTGGCTCTCCAAGTGGGTTGTAGTCGCTATTCGATATGTTGCCCGTAAATGCAAAGTAGTGATAATCCTCTTCTTTAATACCCCAATGATTGCTGATTTTTGAATTGAATTCACTTAAAGTTGCTGCATCAAATTCGTCACGCTGCAAGCTGATTTTGTAAAGTTTTCTATTGATCATTCCTTTGCAAAGTGTCGACAAAACAATGTCAGAATGCCCGCACCAAACTTTAATTGCACCGTAAATATCGTAGTCGTCTAGCTGACTAAAAACGTTAAGAAATTCTTCTTTGTTTTGAATGTTTTCAGCATTAATATTATTTTTTAAAAAATATTCTAATGCTGGTGAGGTAAAAAGTTTTTCTCCACTTTGATATAACTCCTTTGCTCGTTTTAGAATATTTACAAGCATATTTTCTGCTGATAAAACAGTTTTATGCAAGTATACTTGCCAATACATTAGTCGGCGGGCTATGATAAACTTCTCAATTGAATAAAGGCCTTTTTCATCTACCACTAATTCATCATTAAAAACATTCAGCATTTTAATAATTCGTTGTGATCCTATAGTGCCTTCCATTACACCTGTGTAAAAGCTATCTCGGTTTAGGTAGTCTAATCGATCCATGTCCAATTGGCTAGAAACCAATTGATGAAGAAATTTCTTTTTATAGGTGTTTTTGAAAATTTCAATAGCTATGGAGAGTTGTCCGTTGAATTCATTGTTTAACTTCTCCATAATTAAATTCGAGAGTGTTTCATGACTCAATCCCGTTACAATAGAATTTTCAAGGGCATGAGAAAACGGTCCATGTCCGATATCATGAAGTAGGATTGCGATATAAGCCCCTGTTTCTTCTTCTTTAGTTATTTCGTGTCCTTTTGACTTGATGGATTCAATAGCCTCTGTCATCAAATGCAAAGCGCCCAAGGCATGATGAAAGCGAGTGTGCAAAGCACCCGGATAAACCATATGGGTTAGTCCCAATTGGCGAATTCTCCTTAATCGCTGAAACCATGGATGTTCAATGATATCAAATACTAAATCACTCGGCAACGTAATAAAACCATAAACCGGGTCATTAAAAATTTTATTTTTATTAATGCTCATCTGTAGGAACTTGATAACTTGTGTAAGAAGAAGCAAATATCGTAATGTTTAGCATATTAAAGATTGTATTTTTGCGTTATTGAAATCTATGGATAAAGTTAAAATTCTCTGGGCTGACGACGAAATTGATTTGTTGCGTCCGCATATCATTTTTTTAAATGAAAAAGGATATCATGTTGAAACTGCGAATAACGGTAATGATGCACTTGATTTAATCAGCAATGATCATTTCGATATCGTTTTTCTAGATGAAAATATGCCAGGCCTTTCTGGGTTAGAAACGCTTCTGAGAATAAAAAATATTCGACCTGACGTGCCTGTGGTCATGATTACCAAAAACGAAGCAGAAGAAATTATGGAGGAGGCAATCGGAAGTAAAATTGCCGATTACTTAATTAAACCTGTTAATCCGAATCAAATATTACTATCAGTTAAAAAAAACTTAGAGCATCGCAGATTGATTAGTGAAAAAACTAATCAAAACTATCAACAGGAATTCAGACAAATCGGAATGCGACTTTCTGACCGTTTAAATTGGGAAGAGTGGGTTGAAGTATACAAAAAAATTGTTTTTTGGGAATTGGAGTTGGAGAATTCTGCTGATAAGGGCATGTATGATATTTTGAAAATGCAAAAGGCGGAAGCAAATGCACAGTTCGGTAAATTCATTGAAAATAATTACATCGACTGGCTAAAAAATAATGACGCAGCACCATTGATGTCGCATCACTTGCTACGCAAAAAACTTTTTCCCGTTATAGATAATTCTGATGTCCCTGTTTTTTTTATCCTTATTGATAACTTAAGATATGATCAGTGGAAAGTAATACAACCTTTACTAGCTGATTTTTTTACCGTCCTGGAAGATGAAACTTTTTGTAGTATTCTTCCAACAGCAACGCAATATGCGCGTAATGCAATTTTTGCAGGTATGATGCCTTCTGATATTGAAAAGCGTTTCCCCACTATGTGGGTTAATGATGATGAAGAGGGTGGGAAGAATAATCATGAAGAAGACTTTCTTGCCGATCACATCAAAAGGGTACAAAAGAATTATAAATTCTCATATACAAAAGTGACCAACATTGATGCAGGAAAACAATTGGTAGATCATATCTCCAATATGTATCAAAACAAATTGAATGTGATTGTATATAATTTCGTTGATATGTTGTCTCATGCGCGAACTGATATGCAAGTTATTCGAGAATTAGCAGAAGATGAAAAAGCATATCGTTCAATTACTAAATCCTGGTTTACGCATTCCCCATTATTAGAAGCATTAAAACGCATGAGCGAAAAGCCATGTAAAGTTGTTATTGCTACTGATCATGGAACAATAAAGGTGAACGAACCATCAAAAATTGTTGGAGATAAAAACACAAATACCAACTTGCGCTATAAAGTTGGTAAGTCATTAAATTATGAGAAGCGTGATGTAATGGAAGTTAAAAATCCTGCAGACGCTATGTTGCCGAAAATGAACATGAGTACGTCTTATGTTTTTATAAAGGGCGATAAGTTTTTTGCTTATCCTAACAACTACAATTATTATGTTAATTTTTATAGGGATACATTTCAACACGGTGGGATTTCTCCTGAAGAAATGATAATTCCTGTAATAACATTGAAAAGTAAATAATGGAATTAAGTTGGTCTGACGTTGGGATTGAAAATTATCCTGAGATAGCTGCAGAAGTAATATCAATTCTTGAAAAAGAATCCATCGATATTCTATGCATTAAAGGTGATTTAGGTGCAGGCAAGACAACATTCAGCAAGTCTTTTTTTGCAGCCTTGGGTGTAATAGATGAGGTTCAAAGTCCAACATTTTCGCTAGTAAATGAATATCAAAATAGCAAAGGAGATTCTTTCTATCATTTTGATTTTTATAGAATAAAAAGTATTGAAGAGGCTTACGATATTGGGTATGAAGATTATTTTTATTCGGGAAGCCTTTGTGTAATTGAGTGGCCTGAAATGATTGAGGGTTTGTTAAATTTGCCCAAAGGAGTTATCTTTATAAGCGGAGATGGCAACTCCAGAAATATAAATTTGCATATATGAGCACTATTCACGGTTTAAGTAGTTTGGCGAGTCAAGGTGGTGTAATGCCTAAAGAAAGCGCACTTGAAGTAGGAAGATTTGAAAAAAGTTTAACAATCGGAATTCCTCGTGAAGTGTCTTTTCAAGAAAATAGAATTCCACTGGTTCCTGATTCAGTTTCAGTTTTAGTTAGCAATGGACATACGGTGTTGATAGAGACAAACGCAGGTAAAAGCGCGAATTTTGAAGACAAAGATTTTAGCGAGTGTGGGGCAAAAATCGTGTATACTTCAAAAGAAATCTATGAGTCTGATATAGTATTGAAAGTTGCTCCTCCGACATTAGAAGAGCTAGAGATGATTAAGGATAAGCAAACCTTATTATCTATCCTTCAAATAGGAATGCAATCTGCTGGGTATGTTCAAAAGATGTCATCAAAAAAGATAACGGCTTTAGCTTACGAATACCTAAAAGATGAAACGAATGTGTACTCTGTAATTCAGGCTATGAGCGAGATAGTTGGCAGTGCATCAATTCTAATTGCTTCGGAGCTAATGAGTAATACATCTGGGGGGAAGGGAGAAATATTAGGCGGAATTCCAGGGATACCACCAACAGAAGTTGTCATTTTAGGTGCGGGGACTGTAGGAGAAAATGCAGCCCGTGTAGCGGTAGGTTTAGGTGCTAATGTAAAAGTGTTTGATAGTTCAAGTTATAAGTTAAGACGACTACAACGTAATCTAGGATTTCCTGTTGCTACATCTACACTTTCTCCGAATGCATTGCTGAATGCACTTAAAAATTGTGATGTGGCTATAGGTGCTATTTTAAGCAAAGAGGGAAGGTCACCAGTTGTCGTTACAGAAGAGATGGTTGCTGAAATGAGAAACGGTTCTGTAATTATTGATGTAAGTATTGATCAGGGAGGTTGCTTCGAAACATCAGAAGTGACTAATCATTCTCATCCAACATATAAGAAGTTTGGAGTGATTCATTATTGCGTTCCTAATATTGCAAGTCGTGTGGCTAAAACCGCATCTTTTGCGCTAAGTAATATTTTTACACCTATCATTTTAAGTATGGGTGAATGTGGAGGAGTAGAAGCATTATTAGAAAAAGACAAGCACGTAAGAGATGCTGCTTATTTATATAGGGGAATGGTGACTAATAAATATGTTTCTGAAATAACACGTTTGCCTTATCGCGATTTGAATTTATTAATGGCTACTCGCTTTTGATAGTTTTTTAAAGCTTTTGCAAGCAGATTTTAATTCACACATGTCGCACTTTGGGTTCTTCGCAGTGCATACATAACGTCCATGTAAAATCAACCAATGGTGAGCAATGTGTATTAACTCCTCAGGGATGTTTTTTACCAATTGTTTTTCTGTTTCTAATGGAGTTGTGGAATTAGTTGTTAATCCTATTCTTGCAGACACTCTGAATACATGCGTATCAACGGCCATTTTCGGCTGGTTGAATACAACTGAGGCAACAACATTAGCTGTTTTTCTTCCAACGCCAGGTAATAAAACTAAATCTTCAACTTCTGAAGGAACAATTCCTTTGAATTTAGACATTAATAGTTGACCGAGTCCAACTAGATGCTTGGCTTTATTGTTTGGGTAGCTAATTGATTTTATCAAAGAGAATACATCTTCGACTGTAGCTTTGGAAAGGGATTTTGGTTCTGGATATTTTTTAAATAACGCTGGCGTCACCATGTTCACGCGCTTGTCAGTGCATTGCGCAGAAAGAACAACGGCTACAATTAATTCATATGGATTAGAGTAGGTGAGCTCCGTTTCAGCGTTAGGAACATTCTTCTTGAAATAATCTAAAACATAGGTGTATCGTTCCTTCTTAGTCATATGCAATACTATGAAAAACGAATAAAAGTTGAAAGCCGGACTTTTCAGTTTCCGGCTTTCAGAATGTTAACAATTAAAATGGAGCAGTAAGTCTTGCGTAATTCATAATGCTCTCTCTCACGCAAGCTGCGGGGGCGATTAAAGAATCATCCAGCGCTTTTGAAATAGCTACCATATCTTGGTAGATTTCATTAATTTCTTCGTTGTTATCTATCGTATTTTGAACCTCAACCGTTTTTAATAATTGAGTTTCATTGTACAAGTAATCAACTAAATCATTTAAAGTACATTCCGATTTCATAGGCGTTATTTTTATCCATAACGCCATGTCAGCTCTTTTTATTGTTTAGTCCGCGCTTAACATCAGATTTTTTTCTTCAATCATTTTTCTGAGGTTAATGATTGCATATCTCATACGGCCTAAAGACGTGTTGATACTTACATTCGTTGCTTCTGCAATTTCTTTGAAGCTCATGTTTCCATAGTGACGCATAATAACAACTTCTTTCTGGTCAAATGGCAGTTGGTCAATTAACTGACGAACTTGAATCTGGATTTGTTTGTTGATGATCTTATCCTCAACATTTGAATCCATTAAAGGTAGCGTATCAAAAATGCTGTATTCTTCAGTGTCATATGCCATAGGCATTCTCTTTTGACCTCTAAAATGGTCAATAGTAAGGTTGTGAGCAATTCTTAAAACCCAGCTTAAGAATTTTCCTTCTTCGTTATAATTTCCTGAACGAAGCGTGTTAATCACTTTAATAAAGGTGTCTTGGAAAATATCATTAGCCAAATCGCTGTCTTTTACCAATAAGTAAATACTGGTGTAAACTTTCTTTTCGTGACGAATGATTAATTTTTGAAGGGCATTTTCATCACCCTTGATAAATTGAGCTACAAGCTCATTGTCTGAGATTTGTTGGGTACACATAGTTCCTCCTTTTAAGTAGGTTTGAATAAGAAGATTAAATTTTTCTATGTGTAAAGTTTCCCTATAGGCTGCTCAGTTTTTTATTTAATAGTTTTTCTCTTTTGAACGAACGATAAAAGAAGATTAATATTGTTTAGAAGGTCAATTTAAGTAATCTTTTATCAGAACGCAAGTAAAAAATTTTATTTGACGAGAATTTAACAAGTATCATGCCTAAAATTTTATTAAGCCTAAATTAATTCGATTGCACATAAATAATCTAAATGATATGTTAATTTTACGCTTTAACAAATCAGTCAAAATGAAAAAATATTTTTTAGGGTTAATAATGATTATGCCTATTGTAGGGTTATGTCAAGAGACAAGAAAGTTTAACCAAGAGACTTTGTTGTATGAGGGAGAAGAAAAGCATTTATCGAATGTTAGGCAATTGACTTTTGGCGGTGATAATGCGGAAGCTTATTTTAGTTTTGATAGCAAGAAGATTACTTATCAGATGAGAAACAAGGATAAGGGGATGGACTGTGATCAGATATACTATTTTGAATTGAAGAATACTAATACAAAAGATGTAGCGCCTTCTCTTATAAGTACGGGAATGGGAAGGACAACTTGTTCTTACTTTTTACCAGGAGATAGTTTGATTTTATATGCATCTACTCATTTAGGAAATAAAGAATGCCCAAAAGACCCAGAGAGGAGGCCCGATGGAAAGTATGTGTGGGCAATCTATTCGGATTTTGACATTTTTATTAGCAATTTGAAAGGTGAAATTAAGACCCAATTAACAATCGCACCCGGTTATGATGCAGAGGCCACTGTATCACCCGATGGAAAGAAGATTGTTTTTACAAGTATTCGTTCGGGCGACCTTGAGCTTTATACAATGGATGTCAATGGAAAAAATGTCAAGCAGGTGACTAATCAATTGGGCTATGATGGTGGAGCATTCTTCTCTCCTGATAGTAAACATTTAATATTTAGGTCTTCAAGACCAACAACCGCTGAAGAAATTAAAGAGTACAATGATTTATTAAAAGAAGGTCTCGTGATGCCAACAAAAATGTCTCTTTATACTTGTGATGTAGATGGTTCAAACCTGAAAAAAATAACAGATCTCCCGAATGCGAGCTGGGCTCCATTTTTCCATCCTTCAGGCAAAAAAGTAATATTTGCTACTAATTATAAGGCTACAAGAGGGTTGCCTTTTAATCTAATGATGGTTGATTTAGATGGTTCCAATATGGAGCAGATAACTTACGACACAATGTTCGATGCGTTTCCAATGTTTTCTCCCGATGGAAAGAAAATAATATTCTCTTCTAATAGAAACAACAATGGATCGAGAGATACTAATTTGTTTATTGCAGACTGGAAAGATTAATTTTTCTTTCTGACATTTTTTAGTGTCAATAAATTCATTCCATTAATGCCAAGGCCATCGATATTATTTTGATGAAGTCTTAAAACTTTGTCGTAGTAGAGAACAACGACCGGAGCTTCCGACATGACGATGGAGTCAAGTTGATGGTATTTAATTGTTCTAAGACTATCATTTTGTATGCGCATTGCTGCTTCGTACTCAGTGTCGAAAAATGCATTTTCAAAATGCGTATAGTTAGGGCCGTTTGGTGATTTGTTTTTACTATAGAATAACGACAAATAGTTTTCAGGGTCTGAATAATCCGCTATCCATGACCCCCTAAACCAGGATAGCTGGTGTTTGCTAACCATCTGACGATGTTGTGCGGCTTGATTGACTTCTACTTTTACCTTAATTCCAATTTCAGCAAGTTGTCCTTGAATAAATTCACATAAATCCTGATACGAATTTGTTGTGCTCATTGTGATTGTCGGTAATCCTTCTCCGTTAGGATATCCCGCTTCCTTCAAAAGTGCTTTGGCTTTTTCAGGGTTAAAGCTATATCCGTAATTAGATGGCGTATTAAATCCTGGAGACCCTACAGGGACAAATCCTGCAGATCCAGGTGTTGCCATATTATTTCTTAAATATCGGATCATTTTACCTCTATCAAATGCATAATTGATAGCCTTTCTTATTCTTAAATCATTTAAAGGATTCTTGGCGTCTTCCTGATTTAGGTCAATCGCAAATCCTAAATACTCTGTGTTTAAGTAAGAGGAAGTAAGAACTTTGAATTTGTCTTGATACTTCGATTTAATACTGCCATTTTTGTTTAAAAGGTCATCTTTATAAGAAGCATCTAGTCCGCTTATTAAGTCGAGCTTGCCTTTAAGGAATTCCATAAATGCACTTTGCTTATCAGGGATAAATGAAATCATGACTGCGTCTAAATAGGGAAGTCGAATTCCGTTTTCATCTTTTTCAAAATAGTTTTCATTCTTGTGAAATACTAACGCAGATCGCTCAAACCATTTGAAGAATTTAAATGGTCCAGTGCCGATAGGGTTTTTTCTGAAATCTTTTCCATAATGTTCAACAGCCTCATATGGTACAACCGAGCAGTAAGTGGAGGATAATAAACCAAGGAATGGAGGGAAGGATTCCTTTAGTTGAATGGATAAAACAGTATCACTAATTGCTTGAATATTTAATGACTTTTTTATGGAGTCTTGTTCAATAAAGTTGAAAATCCAGGCTCCTGGCGACGCTACTTTAGGGTCAATTATACGATTGAAAGAATAAACAAAATCACTTGACTTAACTCTTCTACTCTTGAAAAATTTCGAATCTGAATGAAAATAAACATCATTGCGTAATATGAATGAATAAGTTTTTCCATCTGGACTAATCGTCCACGATTTGGCAATACATGGCTGTGGGATTAATTTGTCATTTAAGCTTACCAGGCCATTAAAGAGCTGATTGCAAGCCCAAATGTTAGCCTGATTGCTCGCAAATGCAGGGTCTAAGGATGTTACTCCAGATGCTTCATTATATCGAAATACAGTTTTTTTACTCTTGTTTGAAGGAGAATTAGTACATCCTGATAAAATCAGAAGGAGAATGGAAATTGCAATTAATCGCATATACAAATCTAATAAAGAAACTGTAGACTTTTGCCTCTTGTTACATGCAGCAATTTTATACTTTTGCAACACATGAATACTGTAGCATTTCATACACTTGGATGTAAGTTGAATTTTTCTGAAACTTCAACAATCGCTCGTCAATTTAAAGATGCAGGATGGGATAAGGTGTCCTTTCCTGGACCTGCAGATGTATATGTGATTAATACGTGCTCCGTAACTGAGAATGCGGACAAAGAGTGTAAGTCGATTGTGAATAGAGCTATGGCGGCTAATGGCAATGGGAAGGTAATTGTGATTGGATGCTATGCTCAGTTAAAACCTCAAGAGATTGCTAATATAACAGGTGTTGATTTGGTGTTAGGCGCTCAAGAAAAGTTCAATGTTCTTGACTATTTAAATACACTTGAGAAGAAAGATAAAGGAAGTTACATTTCATGTGAGATTGATCAAATTGAAACGTTTGTTAGTTCTCACTCATCTGATGATAGAACGCGTGTGTTTTTGAAAGTTCAAGATGGTTGTGATTACAGCTGTACTTTTTGTACAATACCATTGGCTAGAGGAAAGTCGCGAAGTGATACAGTGAAAAATGTTGTATCGAAAGCGGAAGAGATTATTAAATCAGGTGTAAAAGAAATTGTGTTGACAGGAATTAATTTAGGTGATTTTGGATTAGATGCGAATGGTAAAAGAGTTGAGCGTTTTGTTGATTTGGTAAGTGCGCTTGACAAAGTTGATGGATTGGAGCGAATTCGAATTTCCTCTATTGAACCCAATTTATTGACGGATGAAATTATTGAATTGATAAGTAAGTCAAATAAGTTTGTACCACATTTTCATATTCCCTTGCAAAGCGGCTCTGATGCTATGCTTAAGTTAATGCGTCGCCGTTATCTTCGCGATTTATATGTCGATAAGGTGCAGAAAATCCGAACATTGATTCCGAATTGTTCAATTGGAGTTGATGTTATCGTTGGATTTCCTGGAGAGACGGATGAACACTTTGATCAAACAGTTGATTTTCTAAAGGAATTAGATATAACCTATCTTCATGTGTTCACTTATTCCGAAAGAGAGAATACTCCGGCGAAGGATTATGAAGGGAAAATCCCGATGGAAATTAGAAAATTGAGAAACAAGACTTTGAGAAATTTATCAATCAAGAAGCAACGTGCATTTTACGAGAAAAATATTGGAATGCAACGTCCAGTTTTATTTGAGTCGGAAATACAAAATGATTTCATTTACGGTTATACTGATAACTATATTCGTGTTAAGACTAATTACGATGGTGGTTTGATAAATAAAATTGTGAATTGTAAAATCGAAAATATCACTCCTGAATGTGTAGGAGAAGTTGAATTGTTAATGAATTAAAGAATGTATCCTACCATATCAGATTTCTTGCTTGACTTTTTTGGATTGAATCTGCCACTTCCAATACAAACTTTTGGATTTATGTTGGCAATTTCATTTTTCCTGGCAGCGTATACATTGAAGCTTGAGTTGTTGCGTAAAGAAAAATCTGGTTTGTTAAACTGCCATATAGTAACTACGGTTCAAGGTAAGCCTGCTTCAATAATCGAGATTTTGAGTTCCGCAGTTACAGGTTTTATTATTGGATTTAAATTAGTTTTCATACTTTTTAATTATTCTGAATTTGTTAATGATACGCAAGGTGTTTTGCTTTCATCAAAAGGTAATGCGATTGGAGGATTAATTGTAGCCGCATCAATGGCGTATATGCGTTACCGTGAGGGCGAAAAAAACAAACTTCCTGAAGTGAAAGTAGTGCAGGAAAATATATGGCCGCATCAGATGGTGATGAATATTACATTCACCGCAGCTATATCAGGAATTATTGGCGCCAAGCTTTTTCACAACCTTGAAAACTGGGATGAGTTAATGGCTAATCCTGTATATGCATTATTGTCGTTTAGTGGCCTTACCATGTATGGAGGATTAATCTTTGGAACTGTCGCAGTAATTTACATGACTCGAAAATATGGTATTCATCCATTGCATATAGCTGATGCTGCAGCACCAGGAATTATGTTGGCCTATGGAACAGGACGATTAGGCTGTCAATTGTCAGGTGACGGTGATTGGGGTGTTGTTAATCTTGCTCCTAAGCCAGATTGGATGAGTTTTTTGCCGGATTGGTTTTGGTCGTATAGTTATCCGCATAATGTAATTAGTAGTGGTGTGCCAATGGAAGGATGTTTTGGAAAACATTGCATGATTTTGTCGCAACCTGTGTTTCCAACTCCACTTTATGAAGCCATCATTTGCATTACATTGTTTTTTGTTTTGTGGTCGGTAAGAAAGAGATTGATTTTTCCAGGGGCTGTGTTTTCACTTTATTTATTGTTAAACGGAATTGAGCGATTTACAATAGAACAAATTCGGATTAATAATAAATTTTTGTTTTTAGGAATGCAGGTAACACAGGCAGAAATTATCGCTTCTTGTTTGATTATTTTAGGATTAACTGGATTGATAGTATTTAGAAAAAAATCTAATGGAGTTAATCAATAAAGTATTTTGCGACAAAGTTAAGTTAATAGTAAATGAAGCTGTTTCATTTATTCGCAATGAACGATTAAACTTTAATCAGTCTGCAGTTGAGTATAAAGGCACAAACGATTTAGTTTCTTATGTCGATAAAACGGCAGAGAGAATTCTTGTAGATAAGCTAATTCTTTTAATTCCTGAAGCAGGTTTTATTACAGAAGAAAATACACTTTCAATTAATGATAAAGATTACTGTTGGATTATTGATCCGTTAGATGGAACTACCAATTTTATTCATGGGTTAAACTGCTTTTGTGTGAGTGTAGCATTGATGTACAAGAATGAAGTAGTACTAGGTGTTGTTCACGAAGTGGTTTCTGATGAATGCTTTTATGCGTGGAAAGATGGTGGTGCGTATTGCAACAATAATAAAATAACAGTTTCCTCAATTGCAGATTTTAATCAATCATTAGTAGCAACTGGCTTTCCTTATACCAATTATTCTAGGATGGAAGCATACATGCGAGTATTCGATTATTGTATGCGAAATACACATGGACTTAGAAGACTTGGATCAGCAGCAATGGATTTAGTATATGTTGCAGCAGGTAGGATGGATGCCTTTTACGAGTACGGTTTAAATGCCTGGGATATTGCTGCAGGCTGTATCATCTTGAAAGAAGCAGGAGGGGAGGTAAGTGATTTTTCGGGAGAAGAAAATTATTTATTTGGCAGAGAGATTTTAGCCACTAACAAAAATATACACCAATCTTTTTTAACGGTAATCTCAAAAGAATTTAATCAATAAAAAAGCGCTGTATTTCTACAGCGCTTGAGATTTTACTTTTGACTTTTATGTTTCAGTACTTTGGCTTCGATATAAAATATTGTTTCTTCAGCAATATTTTTACATTGGTCGCCAACACGTTCTAATTTTCTGATCATACTTATTGTATATAAACTCTGATTGATACGATCAGCATGTGTGCGAATAAATGCAGCGATTTTATCATTTGCTTCGATATTGATTTCGTCAACTGTTTCATCTAGTTTGAAAATACTTCGTGCAAGCTTAGTGTCTTCTTCAGCAAATGAACGAGCTGTTGTGTTCATGATTTCAATACACGTATCGAACATTTCAATTACTCTCGATGTTTCAAGTAGTTCTTTTTCTGGCTCGAGCTTGAAGTTTATTACGAATTTGGCTACACTTTCAGCGATGTCTCCAATTCTTTCAAGATTAGAATTGATTTTCATACATGCTAAGACAAAACGCAAATCGATTGCAACAGGATTAAACAATGCAATAATATTTTCGCAATCACGATCGATTTTTAACTCGAATCCGTTAACACGTTTTTCGTTTATCACTACTTCACGAGCTAAGTCTTTGTCGAGTTGTAAAAACGACTCTTTCGATTTTGTTAATTGCGTTTGAACAAGTTCGAACATTTCAAGAATGTTAGAACGTAAGTCTTGTAATTCAATATTTAAATGTGACATAATGTTGTGTTGTTAATGATCAACCAAATCTTCCAGTGATGTAGTTTTGGGTTCTAACATCTGTTGGGTTGGTGAATATTTTTTTTGTTGAGTCAAACTCTACTAGCTCTCCTAAATAAAAGAATGCAGTGCTATCGCTAACCCTTCCTGCTTGTTGCATGTTATGAGTAACGATAATGATTGTATAAAGATTTTTTAAATCATAAATCAACTCTTCAATTTTAGCTGTAGAGATAGGGTCTAAGGCCGATGCAGGCTCATCCATCAATAATACAGAAGGTTCAATGGCTAAAGCTCTAGCAATGCATAAACGCTGCTGTTGACCTCCAGATAAAGCCATAGCAGATTTTTTAAGTTTGTCTTTTACTTCGTCCCAAAGCGCTGCTTGCTTTAAGCATACTTCTACTCGTTCTTCAATAAAATTTTTATGTGTAATTCCATTAACTCGAAGTCCATAAGCTACATTTTCAAAAACACTTTTTGGGAATGGGTTGGGCTTTTGAAAAACCATTCCAACGCGCTTTCTTAAATCATCAATTTTAATCGACTTACTGTAAATATCTTTTCCATCGATTAAACACTCTCCTTCAATTTTAACTCCGTCGATAAGGTCATTCATTCGATTAAATAAACGAAGGAAAGTTGACTTACCACAACCAGAAGGACCGATAAGGGCAGTAACGGTATTTTTTTCAATAGCCATATTGATTCCTTTTAAAGCATGAAAGGAACCATAATGAAGATTTACATTTTTACTTTCTATTTTATACATGATAGATTAATTCGTTTTGTATTTCTTGGTTAAAAATCTGCGGATAATGTTGGCGATAATATTTAATATCAAGACAATTAAAATTAAGATTACAGCAGTACCATAAGCCATTCCTCGTGACTCTGCTATGTTTGTTCCGCTAGTAGAGATAACATATAAGTGATAAGGCAATGCCATCACTTGATCAAAAACACTAGTAGGTAATTTAGGAAGAAAATAAGCAGCAACGGTGAATAAAATGGGTGCTGTTTCTCCTGATACACGACCAATACTTAAAATTAGTCCGGTAATGATATTAGGCAATGCCATTGGCAATGTCACGCGCTTAATGGTTTGAAGCTTTGTTGCGCCAAGAGCATAACTCGCTTCGCGATAGGAATTATCAATTGCTTTTAAAGCTTCTTCAGTTGTGCGTATTACAACAGGGAGTGCTAATAGTCCTAACGTTAACGAACCTGCTAAGATAGAATCTCCAAATCCTAATTTGTTTACGAATAAAGCCATTCCGAATAATCCGAAAACGATGGATGGTACTCCCGCTAGATTGGCGGTCATTAGTTGAACAAATCTTCTGTACCAGCTGTCTTTAGTGTATTCAAAAATGTAAATGCCCGACATTACTCCAATAGGAAATGCAAAAAGCATAGAGCCAGCAATCAAACATAATGTTCCGATAATAGCAGGGTAGATTCCTCCTTTGGTCATTCCATCTTCAGGCATTTTTGTAATAAAATCCCAGCTAACAACACCAATACCTTTTACTATGATAAATCCGAGAATAGAAAATAATATTCCCATCACTGCTAACGATAAAATTCTGAACGTCCAAAATGCTATCGATTGACTAAGTATTTTTTTTAAATCTGATTGCATATTGATTATCGATTAACGCGTCTTTTTGAAATTGTTTCTACCCAAATATTAATGACCATTGTGATGATAAATAAAATACATCCAAGTCCAAATAATGCTTTGTAGTGAATACCATTTGCAGGTGCTTCACCTAGTTCAGCGGCGATTGTTGCTGGAATTGTTCGTAATGGCTCTAATAATGAATGTGGCATTACAGCAGCATTTCCAGTTACCATTAAAACCGCCATTGTTTCTCCAATTGCTCTTCCGATTCCTAAAATTGCAGCGGCAGAAATTCCTGATGCAGAGTAGGGGATTACGACTTTGTAAATAGTTTGCCATTGTGTTGCTCCTAATGCAAGACTAGCTTCTTTCATTGCACGTGGTGTGTTTCTCAATGCATCTTCAGTAACTGTAATAATAGTTGGAAGGGCCATGATAGCAAGTACTATTGCACCAGCTAATCCAGATTCACCAACTGGCAAATCAAATATTTTTTGAATTAAAGGGACAATAACTATCAACCCGAAAAAACCATATACTACTGATGGAATTCCTGCTAATAATTCAATAACTGGTTTATAAATAGCACGAATTTTTGGATGTGCTACTTCAGCAATATAAATAGCCGTAGCTAATCCAATAGGCAATGCAATAAGAATAGCAACTATCGAAACATAGAGTGTTCCTAAAATCAAAGGTAATACACCAAGTTGTACAGCGGGATTTGCAGTTGGAAACCATTCCTTACCTAATAAAAAAGTTTTAGGCGAGATATTATCAATAGTAGCAACTTTTGACTTGTGATTTTTGTCTAGATATTTTTTTGAGAAGACGGCAATCATTCCCGGATTAGCTTCAATGAGCGAATCCATTTTATGAGGTAAATATTCGAATTCAGGTCCTAGCTCTTCTTCAGAAAAATAATTACTAAGATCATTGAAAGTGAAAAGTAATATAGAGTCGTTGGCACCACCGACTAATTTCCAATTAGTGGTTTCTTGATCAAATATTTTTTTAATGTCAGCGGCAGACAAATGATTGACATCATTTTGGTTGTTTAAAACAATTACATTATCTCCATCTAAGGGAGATTCTTTAAAAACGGAAACACCTTCTTTAAATAAAAACAGGACAATCAATAATACAGTTAGCGTAGTAATTGTACTACTCAGCATTAAGACTCCTTCAATGGTTTTATTTAATATTTTTTTAATCACGGTCAAAGGTAGTGGTTTAACTAAAACTAATAAAAGCCGCATTGATAAATGCGGCTTTTATTTAATAATTCGTTATTAAAATCCGTCTAAAGAAATGTATCCAATTTGAGATACTAATCCTTGACCAGTTTTTCCAGTAACATAGTCAATGAATGGTTTAACAATCGCTTCAGATTTAGTTGGATAATAGAAGAACAATGGGCGAACAACTGGGTATGTTTTGTTTTTAGCAGTTGCCACTGATGGTTTTACATATGTTTTCCCTTTGTCAGTTGACACTCCAATTGCTTTAACACTTTTATCAAGGTATGCTAATCCTACATATCCGATTGCGCCTTTTGTTTGACTGACTGATTGAATAACTGCTCCTGATGCCGGCATGTTTAGACATGTAGCTGCATAATTTTTACGGTTTAATAAATGCTCTTTAAAAAACTCATAAGTTCCTGAAGACGTTTCTCTGGCATAGGCAACAATTTTCAAATCATCTCCACCAACTTCTTTCCAATTCTTGATTTTACCTGTAAAAATCCCTTCGATTTGTTCTCTTGTTAATTGAGTTACTTTGTTTCCTGGATTTACAATAATACTCAAAGCGTCAAAAGCAATTTTAACTTCTTTATATTGACGACCTGCATTTTGTAGTCTTAGTTTTTCATCCATTTTAATAGGTCGCGATGTCATGGCAATTTGAGTTGTTCCATCAATTAATGCAGTAATTCCTACTCCTGACCCACCACCGACAACACTGATGTTTACATTTTTATTTGACTTCATAAACTGTTCTGCTACTTTCTGGCCGAGTGGCAAAACTGAATCGCTCCCTTTAAGCAGTAGCTTTTGTGAAAACGCCGAGTTTACAGAAAAAATCATTGAGAAAAGCAATAAAAGAAACCTGGAAGATGTTACATGAGAGCAAATCATAAAGTTAAAATTACTGTTGTATTTCCAAATATAAATAAAAGGTCAATTAGAAATTGACCTGTGCCTGAATACGAAGTAGGTTTCCTGTTTGGTAATTATCCTGCAACACAAAATCTTCGTATCTTCTTTTTGAAATCGTATAGTTGACAACTAGCTCAAAATTTTTATTGAGTTGCCATTCACCTCCAATTTCAAGTTCTTCAACATTGTAGCTTCTTGCGTCTTTTTCGTGTTTTTTTCCACCATCATAATATTGATATCTGACAAATGGGATTAATATTTGACTTTTAATCTTCGTCATGTAGCTTAATGTTACATAGCCTCCCTTTAGCCCTCTTACTTCAATAGAATCTGTTACTTTATTAAATTCTGGACCCTCACCAATCGTGTATTCTGCTTGAATACCGAAAGGTTTTGGATATACCACGAATGTTCCTGCGACTCTCTTATCTGTATAATTCAGATCAGTGTTAGTTTTAACTCCTGAACTTAAATTTGATTTAGGCATTACCCATTTACCATTGTAGGCTTGAACACCAAGTTCAATGATTTGGTTTTTAATCTCAAAAGGATATGTTACTCGTGTAACAATATGCGGTTCATTGTTCAATTCTGGATTGTTTGCTGTTTGACCATTGTAAACACCAAAAGCAAAAATACCATAGTCTCCACTCCCTTTAAGACCATCAGCAACAAGACTAGAAAATAGTTTTCTTTTATTTTTTGGTGCCCAATATAAAAATGCTCCAAGGTCTCGTTCATTGGAAACAGCACTATTTAAAGCATCATTTCGATCCAATGGAATTCTATTTTGACTAGACTGCATATTCTCGAAACCATAAGGAACTTTACTCTGACCTATACGTACTCTGAACTCATTTTCTTTATCTAGGCCAATGTCAAAGTATGCATCCCTTAACTGTCCAAAATGAAGTCTGTCTGATGATGGGCTACTCGCAAAGTCAGGCTGCACATAGAAGTAAACGTTTTTATTTATTTGTCCATAAATTATAACACGCATACGACGAATAAAGAAACCTCCATTTTTACCCCAAGATCTATCACATTGCTCGCAGCCTAGATTTTCATTTGTCTCCAACAACCTATTATATCTTACTTGTGAGTATCCTCTAATTGAAAAGCTTTCATACCATTTCATTTTTGTATTGTCAACAACACTAATCTTTTTTGTTGTGTCTGTTTGACTTAATGCCATAGAAGGAATGTTGATTAATAATACTGCTATTAACCCATTCTTAATTAGTTTAAGTAATAAAGTGTGAAAGTTCGGATTGTTCATATTGTTGATAATTATGGTTTTGTGAATTATTATTGGATTAATTGTAATATTGATTGTATTAAGTAAATGTTAGGTACTTGCTAATTCATTAATTAATTGCAAAGAAATTGTCATAATGTTAACCATGTTTTACAGCAGTGTTAAGTTAATGTTAACAAATAGGGGTTTAATATTCGACTAAATAATTAATGTAAGGACCATTTCTAGTTAATTTCAACGTGAGTCACTATAATTGAATTTTATATCATGTTTTATTTATAAAAACATGTGATTGGGTGTTAAAAAGAGTTGATTATCCTTTAATATTGCATTAACATTTTGATAATGTAACAATGCGATATTTGACTAGAAAAATAGTTTTATGGAAAACTTAAATGTTAAAGTATTAATAGTCGACGACGAGCCAGATATTCTTGAGTTTATGGAATATAATCTCAAAAAAGAAGGTTATCAGGTGCTTCAAGCTAAAAATGGTAAGGAAGCGGTTGAAATTGCAAGGAGAGAAATTCCACATTTAGTGATATTGGATATTATGATGCCAATCATGGATGGAATTGAAGCTTGTCGGGTGATGCGCGAAATCCCGGAATTGCAAAATACACTTATTACTTTTTTAACTGCTCGGAATGAAGAATACTCTCAGTTAGCAGGGTTTGATGTGGGAGCTGATGATTATATCACAAAGCCAATCAAACCAAGAATTATGTTGAGCAGAGTGAAGGCGCTATTAAGAAGATTAAATGGAAGCACTGGCACATCAACTCCAGTGGTTCAAATTGGCAACTTGAAAATTGATAGAGAGAGTTATTTGGTTTATAAGGGTGAAGAGTCAATTGTTTTACCTCGCAAAGAATTTGAATTACTTGCGCTCCTTACTTCTAAACCAGGTAAGGTATTTACGCGTGAAGATATTTTGTCGAGAGTATGGGGTTCTGATATTGTAGTAGGTGACCGTACTATTGATGTGCATATCCGCAAGATCAGAGAGAAGTTAGGCGACGATTCAATCAAGACAATTAAAGGAATCGGATACAAATTCGATATTTGATAATTAGGTACTTTTGTACAAGAAGCTATTTGAAGTGAAGCCACTCAAAATAACCATCATTGCATCTTTAATTTTAAGCTCTGTTGTAACGGGTTTGTTTTATCTGTTTACTTCATTGTTTTTTTCTGCGCTCCCTGGATTAGGTTTTGTTATTCTATTCGTGATTGTCTTTTTACTTTCACTTGCATCTTTAAAATACTTGTATTCTCACTATATTTTTAATAATCTTAACAGGATTTATCGTGATATTATAAAACTTAAAAGTCCGAATGAACCGATACGTTTATTCCACGGTCAAGGAACTGATATTACCAATGAGATTCAGAAAATATTGGTCGACTGGAGTAAAGAATCGAAGGAAGAGATTGATAATCTTAAGCAGGTAGAAATTTATAGAAGGGAATTTTTAAGTAATGTATCACATGAATTAAAAACACCAATTTTCTCTGCGCAAGGATATATACATACGCTGATTGATGGTGGAATAGAGGATGCCGATATTAATGTTTTGTATTTAAATAAGGCAGCTAAAAGTATTGATCGTTTGGTTACCATGGTAGATGATCTTGAATCAATTTCTAAGTTAGAAGCTGGAGAGTTGATTGTTGAGATAAGAACTTTTGATATCACAGATTTGATTCATGATGTGATTGACTCATTAGAGATACAGTCAAAAGAAAAGAAAATCAGACTTCATCTTGCAGAAGAAGCTAATCGTCCCGTTTATGTGAACGGCGATCGCGATCTTGTTCGTCAGGTGGTTGTTAATTTACTTGTTAACTCTATCAAGTATGGTGTGCAAGGTGGAGAGACATTGATTAGTTATGCTGATGGAGGCGATAAGATTATTATTGATGTTGCAGATAATGGAATTGGTATTGAGAAAGGACATCTCCCACGCCTTTTCGAGCGCTTCTATCGTGTTGATAAAAGTCGTTCACGCGACCAGGGCGGTACCGGTTTAGGTCTAGCCATCGTGAAGCATATTATCGAAGCGCATAGTCAATATATCAGTGTACATTCTGAAGTTGGAAAAGGAACAACCTTTTCATTTTCTCTGCAGCTAAGCAAATAAGCCAACTAAGCAGCAAATTAATTACCTTCGCATTTCAAATTTTTAATATGAAATTAAAGACGGTATCTAGTTCATTAGCAAAAAGAATTGCGAAAATTAAATCATTTAATCCTAATTCGCCAGGTTTAAAAGAGGCCAATGTATTTGGTTTGCCTTTTACTCCCGAAGAGTCGGAAATAGTTTTAATTCCAGTGCCATGGGAAGCTACAGTTAGTTACGGCGGCGGTACGTCGAAAGGGCCAGCAGCAATTTTAGAAGCATCTGCACAAGTTGATTTATTTCATGATGAATTTCCTGAATTATGGAAACAGGGTATAGCCATGACCGATATATCCAAGCAATTACAAACGCAAAGCAAAGCTGCGAAAAAATCAGCGGCTAAAATTATTGATGCATTCGGAGATGGAAAAAGTCCGCAAAATGATCCTAAGCTAAAGAAAGCATTAGATGAGGTTAATGTAGCATCAGCAAAAATGATTGACCACGTAGAAGGGATCACTACTGAATGGTTAAACAAAGGAAAATTAGTTGGGTTAGTAGGAGGAGATCATAGCACGCCATTGGGATTCTTTAAAGCACTTTCAAAGAAATACAAGAAGTATGGAATTCTACAAATCGATGCTCACATGGATTTGCGCAAAGCATATGAAGGGTTTACCTATTCACATGCATCTATTATGTATAATACACTTCAATTAAAAGAAGTAACAAAATTAGTTCAGTTAGGTATTCGTGACTTTTGTGAAGAGGAAAATAACTTCGCTGAAAAAAATGCTAATCGCGTAAAAGTATATACCTATGCAGATGTACGTAAGAAACAATACGAAGGAGCCTCTTGGAAAAAGATGTGCGATGAAATTATAGCCTCTTTACCTGAGCACGTACATATTAGTTTTGATATTGATGGATTAGATCCGAAACTTTGTCCTAATACTGGAACCCCAGTTGCTGGTGGATTCGAATTTCATGAGATTACTTATTTGTTATCTGCATTAGCAAAAAGTAAAAAGAAAATTATCTCCTTCGACTTAAATGAAGTTTCTCCTGGTGAGGATGATTGGGATGGTAATGTTGGTTCGCGAATGTTGTTTCACTTATGTGGAGTGTTAGCAAAGTCAAAGGGATTAATAAAATAGTTGAATTGATATTTAAACAAAGAACGCCGAAATTTATTTCGGCGTTCTTTGTTATTAGCGGTTAACTTAATTTATGATTTCTAGTTCTCTATTGTTAAATATAAAATTAGAGTTCTTATCAATGTCGATTTCAATAACCGCATCTTTACTTATGGTCCCTGCTAATATTTGCTTGCTTAATTCATTGAGTACACGTTTTTGCATTACACGCTTTAGAGGTCTCGCACCAAATTGTGGATCATATCCTAACTGTGCAAGCCAGTCAATTGCATCTTCTGTAATGTGAATTCGAATATCATTTTTCGCGAGCATATTTGCAACTGAATTGAATTGAATTCTAACGATGTTATTTATTTCATTCCTTGATAAAGGTGAGAACATAATAATCTCATCTATACGATTCAGGAATTCAGGGCGCATGGATTTTTTTAGCAAATCAAATACTTCAAGTTTTGTTTTAGCAAGCACTTCGTCCGTATTGAAATCAGTTAATGTTTCTGAATTCGATTGAATCAGATGAGCACCAATATTTGATGTCATAATAATAATCGTATTCTTGAAATTCGCAATACGTCCTTTGTTATCTGTTAATCTTCCATCATCTAAAACTTGTAACAAAATATTAAATACATCCGGATGTGCTTTTTCAATTTCATCAAGTAATACAACACTATATGGTCTTCTTCTCACAGCTTCTGTTAATTGTCCACCTTCATCATATCCAACATATCCCGGAGGCGCTCCAATCAAACGACTTACACTATGTCGTTCTTGGTATTCACTCATGTCTATCCTTGTCATTGCATTTTCATCGTTGAATAAAAACTCTGCAAGTGCCTTTGCTAATTCCGTTTTACCAACTCCTGTTGTGCCAAGAAAAATGAATGAACCAATTGGCTTACGGCTGTCTTGTAATCCTGCACGACTTCTTCTTACTGCATCAGATAATGCTGCGATTGCTTCTTCTTGCCCAACGACACGTTTGTGTAATTCTGTTTCGAGATGCAATAATTTTTCGCGTTCACTCTGCAACATGCGTTTAACAGGTATTCCTGTCCAGCGACTAACCACATCTGCTATATCTTCCGCGTCTACCTCTTCTTTGATGAGTGCTTTGTCTTTTTGAGCATCGATAAGTTTTTCATTCAGTGCGATTAATTTCTCTTCTGCTTCTTTAATCTTACCATATCGAATTTCTGCTACTCTTCCATAGTCACCGGTACGCTCTGCTTGCTCTGCTTCAATTTTAAAGTTTTCAATATCCGCTTTCGTTTGTTGAATAGTGGTGATGATTTGCTTTTCAGCTTCCCATCTTCCTTTGATAGCATTACGTTGCTCGTTAAGGTTTGCTAATTCTTCTCCAATCTCATTCACTTTTTTCGAATCGCCTTCACGTTTGATTGCGGCACGTTCAATTTCTAATTGCATAATGCGTCGTTGAATTTCATCTAGTTCTTCAGGAACTGAATCCATTTCTAAACGAAGTTTCGCTGCTGCTTCATCCACTAAGTCGATAGCTTTGTCTGGTAAGAAACGATCACTGATATAACGGTCGCTTAGTTCCGCAGCTGCGATGATTGCTTCGTCTTTAATTCGCACTTTATGATGCGTTTCATAGCGCTCTTTTAGTCCACGTAAAATAGAGATTGTATCTTCTGCACTTGGCTCTTCTACCATTACTTTTTGAAAACGTCTTTCGAGTGCTTTATCTTTTTCAATGAACTTTTGATATTCGTTCAGTGTTGTTGCACCAATAGAACGAAGTTCACCTCTTGCTAATGCAGGCTTAAGAATGTTAGCAGCATCCATCGCTCCTTCGCCACCGCCAGCACCAACGAGCGTATGAATTTCATCGATAAATAAAATTATTTCTCCATCTGCGCTGATAACTTCTTTTACAACAGACTTCAATCGCTCTTCAAACTCACCCTTATATTTTGCTCCTGCTACTAACGCACCCATATCAAGAGAGTAAATCATTTTTGTTTTTAAATTCTCAGGAACATCCCCATTGATAATACGATGTGCTAGTCCTTCTGCTATCGCAGTTTTACCTACACCGGGTTCACCGATTAGTACAGGATTGTTTTTCGTTCTTCTTGATAAAATTTGAAGCACTCGTCTGATCTCTTCATCTCTTCCGATTACTGGATCTAATTTACCTGCTCTCGCTAATTCGTTTAAATTGCGTGCATACTTATTCAAAGAATTATAAGTTTCTTCTGCTGATGCACTTGTTACTTTAGCTCCTTTTCGCAGATCAAGCATGGCATTTTTTAAATCCTTTTCAGTAATTCCGTTTTCTTTTAATATTCGTGCTACATTATCGTTATTGCTGATAAGTGCTAGCATCAAATGTTCTACGGATACAAATTCGTCTTTAAAATCCTTTAATAATTGAAGTGATTTATTAAACGTTTGATTCATTTCATTACTTAAGTAAGTAGAGCCACCCGAAGTTTTCGGATATCCATCAACGATTTTATTTACACTGTTGGAAAGTGTATTTAAGTTTGCATTTAACTTCTTGAGTAAAAAAGGAACTACATTCTCATCCACCTCTAATAAGGCTTTTAATAAATGACCTGTATCAATGGTGGGATTACCATTTGCACTTGCAATTTGCTGTGCTTGCTGTATCGCTTCCTGCGACTTAAGCGTATATTGATTAAAGTTCATAGTTGTT
>CAINEC010000141.1 GCA_903847585.1 uncultured Bacteroidota bacterium | reverse complement strand
ATTTGTCCATTATGCGGACGAATCTGATGAATCAAATGATTGAACGGTTCAATACGACCATCAAATGCTTCTAATGAAATGGATGCAACAACATCCGCTATTCTTTCTAACTGATAGGCTTTATATAAACAATAAACGCCGTAAGAACTCATAAACTGAGTTCCGTTCAACAGCGCTAATCCCTCTTTCGATTTTAACTTCACAGGTTGTAATCCTGCTTTATTCAACGCCTCAGAAGCTGCCATTTTCTTTCCTTCATACATCACCTCGCCCATTCCAATCAAAGGCAAACATAAATGCGCTAATGGAGATAAATCGCCAGAAGCACCCAATGAACCTTGATCGAAAACAACAGGTAAAATCTGATGGTTAAATAAATCAACCATCAATTGCACCGTTTCTAATTGCACTCCTGAATTTCCGTACGACATCCCTTGAATTTTCAAGAACAACATCAAGCGAACAATCTCCGAAGGAACTTCGTTTCCTGTTCCACAAGCATGCGACATCATCAGGTTAACTTGTAGTTGACCTAAATCTTCTTTTGATATTGTCTTGTTGTATAACGAACCGAAACCAGTATTAATTCCGTAATACACTCCATCACCATTATCTGCTTTTTCATTTAAGAAATTGCGACATTTTAAAATACGTGATTTAGCTTCATCGCTCAACGATAATTGAATATTCCCTGCGATGACTTCACTGATAAGTTCTAGTCCGATGGGAGTAGAAGAAATTTGATAATTCATTAATTAAAAATAGTATTAAAGTCGTCGTTGATAGAAACTGTTTTCTGTTCACCTGACGACATATTTTTTAAGACAAATGTATTGGCAGCAATTTCATCAGAACCCGCAATAATCACAAAAGGAATTGTGCGGTTATCAGCGTACGTAAATTGCTTTTTAAGTTTTGCTGCATCGGGATAAATTTCAGCAGCGATATTGTTACCACGTAATTTTCGAAGTATTGTTAAAGCATAATTTGTTTCTACTTCTCCAAAATTTACAATTAACACTTTGGTTGATTGACTTGCTTCGGCAGGGAATAATTTCAATTCATCTAACACATCATAAATACGATCAGCGCCAAATGAAATTCCTACTCCCGACATTCCTTTCAAGCCGAAGATGCCAGTCAAATCATCATAACGGCCACCCCCGCAAATACTACCTGAGAAATTAATTGCAGGCTCATTTATTTTCACTTCGAAAATAGCACCTGTGTAATAGTTTAATCCGCGAGCTAAGGTTAAATCGAGTTGAATATTTAAGTGAGAAAGATTTAATCCAGCGGTTAATCCGAATATCATTTCAATCTCTTCAATACCTTTGCATCCAACTTCAGAATTGCTTAACATTGATTTCAATAGTGCAACTTTTTCAGAGGTATTTCCATTGAAAGAAAGCAACGGCGATAATTTATCAATTGCTTCTTCGGATAATCCTTTTACTCGTAATTCTTCTTTTACTTTATCAATTCCAATTTTATCTAACTTATCGATTGCAACAGTAATATCAACCATTTTATCAGTCGCACCAATCACCTCTGCAATGCCTGCTAACACTTTTCGATCGTTGATTAACAAGGTGACTTTCAGATTTAAATTACTGAACACTTCGTTCATCAACTCAATTAAATCTAATTCATTCAAGAGCGAATCACTTCCAATCACATCGGCATCGCATTGATAAAATTCGCGATAGCGACCTTTCTGCGGTTTATCGGCACGCCAGACCGGCTGTATCTGATAACGACGGAATGGAAACGCTAATTCATGCTGATGCATTACTACAAAACGTGCAAACGGAACCGTTAAATCGTAACGCAAGGCTTTTTCGGATATGCCAAGCGTTAGTTTCTTGACATCCTTATTTGAATAGGCTGTTTCATCAACACCATCCAGATAATTTCCTGAATTCAGAATTTTAAAAATTAGCTTATCCCCTTCCTCACCATACTTCCCCATTAAGGTAGAAAGCTGCTCCATACTCGGAGTTTCCAAAGGAAGGAATCCGTATTTCTTGAAAACAACTTTGATGGTATCAAAAATATAATTCCGTTTAACCATTTCTGATGGCCCGAAATCACGCGTACCTTTTGGGATAGATGGCTTCATTTAATTTTTATTAAGCAGTCAGCTTTTTATATCTGAACTTTTTAGTTTCTGTATTTCCTAAGCGTTTCTTTTTATTCTCTTCATATTCAGAGTAACCTCCCTCGAAGAAGTACACTTGCGAGTCTCCTTCGAAAGCAAGAATATGCGTACATACTCTATCTAAGAACCAACGATCATGGGAAATAATCACCACACAACCTGCGAAGTTCTCCAATGCTTCTTCTAAGGCACGAAGTGTATTTAAGTCGATATCGTTAGTAGGCTCATCGAGTAATAAAACGTTAGAACCCGTTTTCAATGTCATCGCTAAGTGCACACGATTTCTTTCTCCACCTGACAATACTTCTAACTTCTTTCCTTGGTCAGCACCGCTGAAATTAAATTTTGAAATATAACTTCTTGAGTTGGTCGATTTACCACCAATCACCATTTGCTCTGTTCCACCAGAGATAATTTCATACACCGATTTATTCGGAATTAAATCATCATGACTTTGATCAACATATCCACAAACTACTGTTTCTCCAACTTTGAAATCACCAGCATCTGGTGTCTCTTGTCCCATAATCATACGGAACAATGTTGTTTTACCAGCACCATTTGGTCCGATAATACCAACGATTCCTGCTTGCGGTAAAGAAAAACTTAAATTATCAATCAATAAACGATCTCCGAAACCTTTGCTAATATTCGTAGCTTCAATTACGTTAGTCCCTAAACGAGGTCCAGCAGGAATGAAGATTTCTAACTTCTCTTCTTTCTCGCGTGTTTCTTCATTCAACATTTTATCGTAGGCCTGTAAACGCGCTTTTGACTTTGCATGACGAGCTTTCGGAGCCATACGTACCCAGTCTAATTCACGCTCTAACGTTTTCGCTCTGCGACTCTCTTGCTTTTCTTCCTGAGCTAAACGCTTCGACTTCTGCTCTAACCAGCTTGAATAATTTCCTTGCCAAGGAATTCCTTCGCCACGATCTAATTCAAGGATCCATCCTGCAACATTATCAAGGAAATAACGGTCGTGGGTAACCGCAATTACAGTTCCTTTGTATTGCTGTAAGTGATGCTCTAACCATTCAACCGATTCAGCATCCAAGTGGTTAGTAGGCTCATCCAACAATAAAATATCTGGTTCTTGCAATAATAAACGACATAAGGCAATACGGCGACGCTCTCCTCCTGATAACACATCTACTCTTGATTCAGGATCTGGACAACGTAATGCATCCATCGCAATTTCAATCTTGTTATCCAACTCCCATGCATTGCTTGCATCAATTTTATCCATCAACTCCGCCTGACGTTCGATAAGTTTATTCATCTCATCATCCGT
>CAINEC010000140.1 GCA_903847585.1 uncultured Bacteroidota bacterium | reverse complement strand
ATTATAAAGCGTAATATCGCCCTCTTTTGTTAACTTGCCATTATATTTTTGATTTGAATGAATACGGTAAATATCATTGCCTTGCTTTAAAAGATATAAAACTGCATCATCTAATGAAACAGCTCCAAATATTTTACTAATTACAACATCACTTTTGTTTGCAGCTTCAACGTGTCGTGTAGGGAATTATGCGTAAATATTAATTTTAACTATGTTATTCTGCCTGACTTCCTTCCTACCTAACCTCAAACTCGAAGTGCAACAGTATGTTAAGGTGCTGTTGTTATGGAAAAGAATTATCATCATTTAACACGTGAACAACGTGATGAGATTTACCGTCTACATCAAGAGGGTAAATCTCAGAATCAAATCAGCAAGTCTATTGGCGTGCATCGATCGACAGTATCGCGTGAAATCAAACGCAACTCGAACGCTCATGTGGGTTACCTGCCTGATGACGCGCATGGGTTGGCACATAAGCGTCGATATAAGCCATCCTCCAAAATCTGTAGATCGAGTGAGTTGCAAGCGCTTATCGTCCAATATCTGAGCCAGGGATGGTCACCTGAAGTGATCGCAGGTCGTTTGGCCCTTGAGGAATCGCAGCATAGAATCAGCCATGAGTCCATTTATAAGTGGATTTATAAAGAAGGAAGAGTCCTTAAACTACATGTATATCTTGTCAGGCGTAAACGAAAACGTGGAACAAGGCCATGCCTAAAAGCAAAGAAAAGCCTTATTCCCAATCGTGTTCCTATTGAGAGCAGGCCGTCAGAGCATGCCATAACGTTCGGAAATTGGGAGGGTGATACTGTGATCTTTGCGCATAATAAAGGCGCAATTGTGACCTTATATGAACGTCAATCGAAACTATTACTCGGGGCAAAGGTACCTCAAAAAACGGCACCTATCGTTACACAAGCCATTCAGAATCTTATGAAAGATTTGCCCACATCAGCGCTTACTTCCATCACATTTGATAATGGGGGAGAATTTGCAAGACATCAGGAACTCCACCCAATGCTTACCGATCAAACGTACTTTTGCAAACCATATGCGTCTTGGGAAAAAGGGGGCGTTGAAAATGCTAACGGAATCCTGCGAAGAGACGTTCCCAAACGATCAAAACAATGCGACTACACGGATGAGGATATTACAATGATCATAGATGACATTAATCATACGCCTAGAAAATCACTCGGATTTTTCACCCCTCAAGAGCAATTTTCTGCTTTGGTTGAAAACCAAATTCCGGTATGGTTTCCATTAGTGGAACTCAATGTTGCACTTCGACTTTGAATTCAGCCTTTTTCAACGCATAGCCAGTATTTCCACGTAAATCACGAATATCCACAAACCATGAAATTCCTGAGTTTTTGATATCATTGAACCAGCTAATAAGGTTTATTTTGCTGATAATTTCCAGCATTTGATCTTCATTAAATTTATAAGTTTTGGAATTGTTCGAAATTGCTGCTATTTCGTGAAACCAAAAAAGTCGGAATTGACGGATCTCATTGTCCCTAATTTTATTTAAGAGCATTTTGATAATAGGGTAATTGTTTAGATCCAGAATCTTATGGTGTATTATATGATATGCTTAAGGAGGTGAATTTATGGGAAGTGTATTGCATGCTAATGCCAAGACAACGCCGCGAATCAGAAAAGAAATACAAGAATCTGTGGAGAGCGCCGCTGCGTTAGCCAAACGTTATAATCTTAATGTAAAAACGGTTTTAAAGTGGCGAAACGCTGATGATGTTATGGATAAGCGCTCTGGCCCCATCCAGCCAAAGAGCGCTTTATCCATAACTGAGCAAGAAATCATTTGTGAGTTTCGTCGCATAACAAAGCTTCCACTTGATGATGTCTATATTTCGTTAAAAGATAAAATACCCGCTCTTACTCGATCAAACTTGCATCGTTGCTTAAAACGAAATGGACTCAATGTTTTACCTGTTGATGAGGAAAAAAGAGAAAAGAAAAAATTCAAAGAATACGGCATCGGCTTTGTACATATTGATATTACAGAAGTGCGCACCGAACAAGGAAAATGCTATCTTTTTGTTGGTATTGATCGTTGTTCAAAGTATGTGTATGCAGAAATCTATGAAACACAGACAATCGAACATGCTTGCCTATTTTTGACGAATTTAATCGCACATTACCCCTTTAAAATTACGAAGATATTGACTGATAATGGGGCTCAATTCACGTATGCTTTGCTTGCTGAACATTTAAGGCCTAAAAACAAAGAACATCCTTTTGATATCATTTGCGCAATGCATGATATAGAACATAGGCTAACACAATTCAGACATCCATGGACTAATGGACAAGTCGAGGTCACCAACAGAATTATCAAAAATCACACTACAAAAGTTTACTTTTACGAAACCATAAAAGAGCTCAAAGAACATATGATGGCGTTTTTATTGTATTATAACCACCAACGAAAATTGAAAGCTTTAAAATATCAATCACCTTATGATATCCTCTTAAAAGAATTCGGACAAAATCCAAATTCTTTCAAACAAGATCCGAACCATATGATATTGGGACTAAACAGCTAGGCGATGCCGCTTCAAGGTTCGCCTGCTGCTCTGTATGATAATCTTCAAGATTTACAATCTCGAGCAAACGATCTGTTGGCACGGCAAGATGATATTGATTCGAGCGGATTAATAATACATCTTTAGCCATAATAAGGCACGTTACTGTTAGGGGATGCAAGCAGCATTTTGCGTGATGTAAAGTTCTTATTGTAATATAAAATTAATTCCATAAATTCGAGAAGGATAATAAGCGTTTACTGCTTGCTTTAGTTTACCTGCTAATACCGTTTCGGTTTCGTTTCTATTATAATAGCAGAAGAATATTATCTCTTTGGATAGATAGATATCCTCTTCAGACCGTTGCCAAAGGTAACGCAATATACAGTAGAAAATGTTTTTATAGAACCT
>CAINEC010000139.1 GCA_903847585.1 uncultured Bacteroidota bacterium | reverse complement strand
ACCTAAAGACAATTCCACCATATCCTCAACACCTGCACTTACTACATTTTCTTTCGCTTTTTCCAAAGTGTATTTATTGATTTCATTTCCATAAATACGCACAGGCTGCTCATTGATACGCTCTAGTTGTTTTTCACGAATAGTCTTATATAATGCCTCATCAAAATTCAACCACTTTTCAAAAGCAAATTTCTTTCTAAAAATACCTGGAGGAATATTGGCAGACATCAAAGCAGCTTCAATTGGAATAGTTCCAGAACCACACATAAAATCGACTAAAGGTTTATGTGGCTCCCAACCAGATAGCATAATTATTCCAGCTGCTAATACTTCGCTTAATGGAGCTTTATCTACATCCACACGGTAACCACGACGATGCAATGAATCACCACTGCTATTGATTAAAAGTGTGCATTTGTTTTTATTGATAAAAACATTCACTTCTAAATCGGGATCCGTCTTACTAACGTCAGGGCGTTTACCCGTTTCTTTACGAAAGCAATCAGCAATAGCATCTTTAACCTTTAATGCCGGATATAAATTATTATCAAACAAATCAGAGTTTAATGTACATCGAACAGAAAAGGTCTGATTAACCTTCATCAATTCTGTCCAGTCAAGTTTTAATACTTGCTCATATAAATCATCACCATCTTTAATAGGAAAACCGGTAAGACTAATCATTACACGAAGGGCAAGGCGGCTGCTGAAATTTACTTTATAAACGAAACCTAAATCACCGATGCAAGAAACTGCACGCGTATGAATTTCAACATCACGTCCGCCTAACTGACGAAGTTCTTTTGATAAAAGTTCTTCCAAACCAGCATAGGTAGAAACAACTAATCGTAAATCTGATTTCAATAACATACAGCGAAGATAGGCAAACTACAACGATTTATTTTTCAGAACGCCAAAGGGTATTGAACATCCTATTGTGAGATTCCTACCCATACCATTAATACCTACATATTTTAATCGCGATAAATGATTAAAATAAACTTCATTAGTAATGTTATTAGCAATCATATAAAAATCTAAACAAACATTCTTTGCTTCATACCTAGCAGATACACCTCCTCCTAAAAGTGAATAGGCATCAGTAACAGTTTCAAACTGGTCAATTCTATCTTGCTTAGCGAAGTAATCGAACTGCGCTTTAATCTTAATACTTTTCCAATTACCATTTTGCTTTTTGATAAACTCATAACTTAAAACTGAGTTCAAGTGAAAAGGAGGAATAAACGGCAATGCTAAATCGGTCTCCTGATTAACTGCCCATACATAAGAAGCTTTGTTTTCAAAATGTACATTATCTGTCAGATGATAATCGACTGATAATTCACCACCATAAAACAAGGCATCTCCTTGTACATATCTAAATACAGGATAAATTTCATTATCTACTTCCTGCGTTTGATTTTGGGAGTTTCGATAATAAATAAACTGATTAAATGAATTATAAAAGAGTGAGAACTCCCCTCCTATCTTTTCGCTCTCATAACCCAAACCAGCATCGAATTGCCAGCTTGTTTCAGGCTTTAAATCGGGATTACCTATTTCATATCGGAAAGTTCCTTCATGCACGCCGTTTGCCGATAATTCAGAAATATTGGGAACACGAAACCCTCTTCCAGCATTCCATCTAAAATGCAATTTATCTGTTGCCTCATACGTAAAACCCATTGAACCACTGAGGGCATTAAAAGACTTGTCAAAAGCAGTAAACACACCTTCTAAACTGTCGGCGCTTATGGACTTCCAATCATAACGCAATCCGAAATTTCGCGACCATTTATTTTTCACTTTTTTCAATGATGAAAAAACGCCCACCTCATTAGAAGCATAATCTGGAATCAAATACTCCTCTCCTCTATTTTTGTTTTGTTGCATTCCTCCACTAACACCAACAACTACATCCCAGCCGTTTTGTTGTGGCAAATAATATTTCACATCGCCTGTCATTGTTTTTAAATCGATAAACATACCTGGTGTAGAGCCATCATCTTCATACTCCTGACGCTGATTATTCTGCCACCCAAATACAGTTCTTAAATTACCTTTGCGTAAAAAATAACTACCTAAAGTTGAAATCTTATAATGATTCACGCGTTGAAATGGCAACCCAATAGTTCTCGTTAAGGCCTCAGCGTTAGTCACTGAATTTCCTTCAGGCGTAATAAACAAACCCATTGAGTCACGCTCGCCTTCAACCATTCCAAACTGTGCCTGATAAGAACTAAAATGAAAATGCTGATACCCCCATTTCTTATTAAAGCCTAACATTAAACTTGCATTATCCTCATTAAATGCAGAATTGTAAACTACTTCATTGGGAGTAGAATAGGCGGCAGCATTCTTATTTGTTTTTCGAACTCGCCAAACCAATCCGTTCTGATTGCCCTCTGCCATTGCACCCACTACATACATTTTACTATTTGATTGATACTGGCTAATCAGTTCACCGTTTATTGTCCCCAATGGCGCAGGAAACGGCTCCAGAATGTTGATTACTCCGCCAATTGCATCTGAACCAAACAATAGCGATGCGGGCCCTTTCAAAACTTCAATTCTATCGGCTGAGAACTGATCAATTTCCAATCCGTGTTCATCGCCCCATTGCTGCCCCTCCTGACGAATCCCTTCGTTAATACTAACGATACGGTTATACCCTAAACCACGAATGACAGGTTTAGCAATTCCTCCACCTGTCGATATAGAGGAGACACCTGCAACTTGT
>CAINEC010000138.1 GCA_903847585.1 uncultured Bacteroidota bacterium | reverse complement strand
TCAAAGTCAAGCCTTCATCGGTCAACAGTGAAGCAGTCATTAACGGTAAAGCAGCATTCTTTGCACCGCGGATTTGGATTTTTCCCTTGAGAGGGTTGCCTCCGACAATTCTAATTTTATGAGACATATAAACTCTTTATTATTTTATATCTTAGGAAGGGTCACACCGGTTTGACACATGTATTTACCGTGACGATCTTTATAGGAAACTTCACAAGTTTCTTCTGATCGAAAAAAAAGAAATTGACAGACCCCCTCATTAGCATAAATCTTAGCAGGCAAAGGTGTTGTGTTTGAAAATTCCAGAGTAACGTGCCCTTCCCACTCCGGCTCTAACGGAGTAACATTAACAATAATTCCACACCTAGCATACGTTGACTTTCCAAGACAAATGACAAGGGTATCACGGGGAATTTTAAAATATTCAACCGTGCGTCCTAAAACAAAACTATTAGGGGGAATAATACAAACATCACTTTCACGGTGCACAAGGCTATCAGGAGAGAAATTTTTTGGATCCACAACCGCGCTGTTAACGTTTGTGAAAATTTTAAATTCATTAGCAACCCTTGCATCATAACCATAAGAAGACAAGCCATACGAAATGACCCCTTCTCTTTTTTGTGATTCAACAAATGGGGCAATCATCCCATGCAGGGTAGCTTGCTCTCGGATCCAGTGATCAGGTTGTATAGACATGAAATGGACTTAGACTTTAAAATAGTTAACTGATTGATTGTATCTTAGCTACTTATTTAGATTTTGCAAAGTCTTTGAATGGCTTGTGATACATACGCATTCCCATCGAAGTTCCTTCGTGACCTGAAAATTAAAAACGATAATCAAAGCAAGGGAAAAGGACCTAACTTTTCTCAAATCTAATCCATTTTTAAACCCATGGGGGCAACGGTAAGAAATTTGTAATTTTTAGTGACACAATCAATCACGCCAGAATGACGGCATGAATAAAACTAGAACCGTCAAAAGCTCTAGCCTTCCCAAGATCATACCGAGCATCATAATAACCTTAGGACCTTCGGACAGACTCGCAAAGCACGTGTGGGGTCCTATATGTTCACCGAGCCCGGGCCCTATGTTGCCAATGCAAGAAGCGGCCCCCGAAAGACTCGCCAGAAAGTCCATACCCATAGATGAAAAAAGAAGCGCTAAAATAATAAGGCAGAAACAATAAAGGGTTAAAAACGTATAAACCGAAAAAGCTATCGTGTCGCTTACTTTTTGATCTTGATAAATCGGCACATAAACGCCATGTGGACGCCTGAGCTGCATAAGATGCGATTTGGTCAATGTAAACAAAATCTGAAAACGAAAAATTTTAATACCGCCGGTTGTTGATCCTGTACACCCGCCAATCAAACTGAGAATAAAGAAAAACATAAGAGGAAAGTTACCCCATCTTCCATAATCTGCGGTAATAAATCCGGTCGTAGTAATGGTTGAAATCGTTGAAAAGGCCCCCTGTCTTAAACTTGTCAGAAAGTCGATTTTATTAACCCCCCAATTCCACAAACACATTGCCAAAGAAGCCATCAATAAAGTAGCAAGATAGGCTCTTAGCTGACTGTCGCGGCGAATTGCTTTACTATCACCATTCCACAATCGAACATAAAGAATGAGTGTACTGCCCCCTAAAATCATAAAAATAATTACAATAAACTCAATCAAGGGACTATTGTAAGCCCCTATAGATGCATCTTTGGTTGAAAGCCCACCTGTCGATACCGTAGCCATAGCGTGACAAATTGCATCAAAGGTAGGCATTCCCGCCCAATACAACAGAATTCCGCATAAAACGGTAAAAAATGTATAAGCTGCTAAAATAGCAGTTGCAATCTGTGATACCCGAGGCAGAATTTTTTCTGACCGATCCGAAAACTCACTACGGAAAAGCTGCATTCCACCGATTCTAAGTGTAGGGAGAATCGTCATTGCCATAACAATAATACCGGTACCACCCAACCATTGTAACAACGCACGCCATAGAAGAATTCCCTTAGGAATAGAATCAAG
>CAINEC010000137.1 GCA_903847585.1 uncultured Bacteroidota bacterium | reverse complement strand
GTTATAAATGGTTGCGGTTTTTGTATGTAATTCTCCGTATACCTTGGTTCGAATTTTCAGTGATATATTGTAGTATTTTTCAGCTAAATGATAACGACCTTGGTTTTTGTAATACAACCCTAAATTGTTAAATGATGTTGCTAATTTAGGATGATTATCTCCATATAGATTTTTGCATAATAAAATAGACCTTCGATAATATTTAAGTGCAAAATTATTATTACCAATTTTCTCATATAATAGGGCTAAATTGTTATATGCAGTTTCAATTTTAGGATGCCTTACCCCGTAATACTTAGAACATATTGTATTTGTTAACTCAAAATAAAAAAGCGATTTTTTGAAATTACCTATTGACCAATAATATATTCCCAAACCATTCAAACAATCTATGCTCTGAAAAGCATTTTTACCAAAAATACTTTCATTAATCTGTAAGGTTTTTTTCAATAATGAATATTCTTTTTTATGTTCATGTGTGCCTCTATATATTGAAGAATAATGAAGATAAGTGTTCGCTGTTACCTCGTGATTCTCTCCAAATATTGAAATTCTTATTTTTAAGGCCTTCTTATAGATTTCTATTGCTTCATCAATTTTATCCTGGCTTAATTTAATTCCTGCAATGTTATGTAATGACATCGCCACGCTATCATGATGTTCACCATAAATTTTATAACTTATATTCAATGATTTATTAAAAAAATATTCAGCCTTTTCAAAATCACCCATTTCGTCATATGCAACTCCAAGATTGTTATATGAAAGTTGAACTTGATCGTGGTAAAAACCAAATACTCTTATTTTTATATCAATACTTTTTCTTAAGTTTTCAATTGCCTTTTTGTGATTCCCTAATCTAATATATATCGTGCCAAGATTGTGGAAATTGGCATAATCAGAATCAATATTTTTTACTTTTTTGTTCTCTTTTAAAATAGAAAGCGCACCCTTAAAATCACCAAAATCACATTTTAACAATGCTATATTATTATTACAAGAGGCAATATCTTTATTATGACTCCTTTTTAACTTTTTCAGAATAGATAAACATTTTTCCAAATCTTTTAGTGCTAATTCATATTTATAAATTTCCGTAAAAAAATCAGCCCGGTAGAAATAAAAATATGCACTCTCTTTGTCAACTTCACTGGGTTGAAATTCAATCAAATTTTTCGAATACTTTATCTTGAATTTGTATTCTTTGTGGTTTAGAGATTTTAAAATCAATATTCCAGATTTGGAACAATTAACATGAAATTCATTTAAAAGAATATTACAGACCTCCTTGACGATTATATTTTTACTCTTTGATTCTAGAAAGTCAATAACATTTTCCAAGACTTTAATGTCATTACTTGTTCTTTTGGTAATTAGTAGTCTAATTACTTTCTTTATCGATACTTTAAAATTTAATGATTGACTTTCTACAGGATTGCTCCCGAATTTTAAAAAAGTATGCGATAACGGTAAAGTGTAAAGTTCTATATGACTATCACAATTATCTATCATCCATACCAATTTGGACAATTCATCCTTTTGCACATCCCGAATCAAACACTGCTCAACCCCTTCCTTAGCCCCAATCAGTTTGTTCTTCTCGACTATTAGTTTCAATGCATCTTTGCTCTCACCAAAAGTTTGGTTGTAAATCACCTCACCCAACACATAATGAAAATACCCTTCCACAGTGAAGCTCACAAAGAGTTTTTCTTCACGAACAGATTCTGTTAACACACCCTCTATCAACATTTGCTGATAAGGCGAATCTATTTGAATGCTCTTTGCAAAATCTCCTATTTGCTCATCGTCAAAAAGCAAATCAACGGGCAGGATGTGTTGCTCGTATTTGAACATGAGTTCGGCCAAACGATAAACCAATAAATGATTGTCCGTCATGATTCGACTATTGTGAAATTAGCTTCTCGTGATAAAGTGTCCAGATGCTAATGAATCCGCCACGGCTCTTGGGTAATCCTTTTCCGTTGTTTAACTCCAAAAACAAGCGAAGCAATAACGGATTATCCAATTGGTCACTAAGAGAACGATCATGATATGTCAATTCCTCATAAGAGAAATTAGGTTTTCTTCGAACTTTATCTTGTTTGTCACATACATATTTATTCCAGGCGCCCTCTACTTCCACTTTATTCAATGGCTTGAGCCAATGGCAAGATCGCGCTATGATATTATCTTCTCGGTTCGCTTCTTTAGCATCGCTGTATATGATGGATTCGTGCGTTTCATCAGCTTGAGGTAATTCACTCTTGGTGTTCACCCTCCAACTCAATACAATTTTAATATGACCGCCTTTGTATTTTTCTAAAAATTCAATAATGGATTCGAATAAGGCTTTGGAATTGGCATTCTCATTGGCTCCGTCTATTAAAATCATCAAAGGATTCTCCTGCTCATATTTCACAAAACTGGCTTCTTCCAAAGAGCTGTCATCAGTAAGATTCAACCTGTAACACAATTCTTCCCATATACTTGGGGTGCGGAAACGATTGCCACGCAGTAAAATGGTATCCAAACCTCGCTCAGCGTATTGTCGATTCATCTCAACCAACAAATTCGTTTTCCCGCTTCCCGCTTCAGCTGCTAAAAAGAACAAGCCGGCACGAGCGCCTACCCAGGATCGCAAAGCAACCTCAGCATCCTGCCGCTCCTGGTAAATACCCTTGATTACTTTCTTTTCACTCAGCAATGATTGAATCGTTGACTCATTATTTTCTTTCAAAACAGCCTTCCAGCTTACTTCATCCAAATCCTTCATAGAAACAGGTTCTTGCTTCTCCTTTTCACGAATCATTATGTTCAGCTGTTCCAAGACCTTTTCATTGTTGGTTTCACCATGCACACTTTCCGGACTGAAGAACACAATGCGACTGCCCGTATTTTGCTCATACACCATCAACTTGGCGCGTTCAGACACTTCCTTAATGAAAAATTCACCGGGTAAGATGAAGAAGGGCACAATGCTCAACTCTTCATTGTCAACATTCAGCATCGCCACATTGGACTTTAATTTTTTACGCGGATTCACTTGGGTAATTTCATCACCCATTAAACGCCATGACACTGTTTTGTCGCTGCTCACAATGGTGTAGTTTTTACAGAAATCAAGTTTGATCAACAAGGCCTTTAATATGCCAAAATTCTCCTGCCAAAGTGCAATGCATTTTTCCTCTGATGGAACGGTACTGTGCCCGAGGTAATGGTTTCGAAAACTAATAAGTTTACCTATTGATGTTTCACCATGAGCAGCATGAGGCGCCGTCTCAATGGAATTATAATACCCTGGTAATTCCTTCACAAACCAATCATGATTGTGTTCATTCAAAGCCTCGATAGCACTGCGCATAAACGCATTCCAATGACCGAATTGTGGGCGGTAAAGGAAATTCTTAAACGCCCGATTAATTTCTCCAATTTTCAAATCACTATTGAAGTACTCTGAAGCCGTTAGAAGGCCTATGTATTTCAAATAATTTAAAAAAACTTCTTTCAACAAATGCAACCGCTTGAAACTGTCCACTTCCTCAAAGGCCCGCTTATAAGGATGCGCCAAAAAATAAGGATACGTTTCAATAATCAGCGTATCGTGCTCATCTAACGGAAGGGATGACGGTTGAGCTTCGATCGAATCGAGTTGAATTGCTTCCACAGCAAGTTGCTCAAGGGAGGTAAATGAGAACAATCGACCTTGATAGTCCAAAACAACAGAACCATTGCACGATTGAC
>CAINEC010000136.1 GCA_903847585.1 uncultured Bacteroidota bacterium | reverse complement strand
GCGATAAATAAATGAAAATATGCATGGGATCAAAAAAACAGGTGCGGGTTTAAACCCGCACCTGTTTAAAATAAATTAATCTAATGCAAGATTTTAAAAACAAAATCGATGATAGAATTAATAATCCTCTTTCGAATTATTCATTGCCCTTAACATTTCTTTCTGGGAAGCCAACCAATCTTCATCAGTAATTGGATTCAAGGGCTTTACCTTAATTGATTCTGCTGCTAATGCATTTAGAAGTTCTAAAAATTCTTCTCCGGTAATGTCTTCTCTAAATGGATGGTCTGCATCAGCCATTTTAGATTCATCCATTTTTCGCAGTTGGTCTAATGTCATTTTCATATGTTCGAATTTACAAAAAAAATGATTTATATCCAATAAAATATATTAATGAAAATTTGGGTAACGAAAACAGGTGCGGGTTTAAACCCGCACCTGTTTTAAGATTTATTTCACCATCACCTTACTATCGTGATAACTATCATTAATCAATAGACGCACGATGTAAATTCCTTTAGTGATGTTATCGCCTAATTGAAGATCTTGTGTGAAGCCTCCTTCTGGAATCATTAAACGAGATTGATAAATAGATTGTCCCATGTTATTGATGATTTGCAATACTGCATCACCTGTTTCTTCTCCATCGTAGTTGAAACTAAATACACCACTGTTGGGATTCGGATAAATATGCACGCCTTGTGAAAGCTCGTTATCTATAAAGCGACTATCTACGTTGGTGTTTTCTTGAATGACAGCACCAGAAGTTACATCACCTGCAATACGACAATTTACATTTGTGGTTATTGCACTACCACTTATACGTGAACATCCATTCGTTAAATTTCTAGTTACCACTTTATAAGTGCCTGGTTGTTTCACTACTTGTGAGTAGTTCGTTGCATTCTCCATAGAGACGTTAGTACGATACCATTGCACGCTGTAATTGTTACCAAGGTTTGTTGCATTGAGTGTTACAGAATCACCAGCACAGAAAGATGTTGCTCCGTTTGCAGAAACTGTTGCTGATGCATTTGTTTTAGAAGTTACAGCAATGGCATTGCTCGTTAAGGCAGTACCGTTACATGTGGCTACACACGTATATGAACCTGTTAAAGTTGCTTTGAAGGTACGTGAAGTTGCATTAGTAGAAATATTTACGCCATTCCTTCTCCATTGATAAGTCCCACCTACCACATCGCTTTTCAGATTAACGAAATTGCCTGCACAGAAGGTTGTTGGACCATCAGCAGTGATGGTATTTGATGAACTATTGCAAGTTTGAGCATTGTATAATGACGTGATTTCTTGTTGAGACAGAGCGCGGTTCCAGATAGCGATGTCATCAAGTTTACCTTTAAATGCATATAGCCAGCTAGGTGATAAACCTAATGCACCTATAAAATGGATATATGAATTTGCAGTATTTAAAGCTGATATTGGATTTAAACTCAATCCGCTCTGCTCGATACCATCTAAGAATAACTTAATTGATTCTGTACCTATTCCATTAGTTGGATAAACTGCAACGAAATGATGCCAATTACTATCTGGAATAAATGAAAATCTCCTTGCACTATTGACACTTTCAACGCCTAGAAAGGAGCCATCCATATATAATCCAAACCTACCTCCAAGTATATTGTTTCCGTATGAAAACATTTGACTATTACCTCCATTATAAGGAGTTATATTTTGAAACCAAACTGAAACCGTTCTCTCTAAATTACCAAATGGGAAATTAGTTTGATTTTGAATGTCAACTCCACTTGTAATATCTCCATAATATGATGAATTTATAGTTGAAAATCTATCACTAGTAAATGACGCAGTTCCTTGAAGTATACCATTATTCCCATTTCCACTTTCATCATTTGCATTACCATTGAAAGGGTAGTATGCAACGAGACCTGTGTGAAGTGTAGGTGGCGAGTCTTTTATTAAGCGAACTGAAAACCCATCTTTATAATAATCATATACTCTTTCTACTG
>CAINEC010000135.1 GCA_903847585.1 uncultured Bacteroidota bacterium | reverse complement strand
CCCTGAAATGACTTATCTAAACCAGCGATGATTTTTAACAAAGAAGACTTTCCAGAACCATTCAAACCGAGAATCCCGATTTTAGCTCCATAGAAAAAGCTTAGATAAATATTTTTTAGTACTTGTTTTTGCGGAGGGTAAGTCTTGCTTACGCCTACCATCGAAAAAATAATTTTGCGGTCGTCTGACATTTTTATTGAATTATTATAGTTTACCTTTGCTGAATTCTGTTATTTTAACAGGTCGACAAAAGTACCCCTTTCCCATCAAAAAGGAAAGAAAACAACCGAACAAATTTAGCTTTTATGAAAAGAATTTACAGCTGTCTAATCTTGTTAATCTTGTGTCAGATTTCGTTTGCGCAGGACACCAAACTAAGCTTTAATTTATTGAAGAGAATCAATGAAGCCAAGAGTGAAAATGAGCATATTTCGGTACTCATTAAAGGTGATATCAATTATCTGAAAGAGGCTATTCCGCAATATAACGGAACCGTAAAGTTTGTTGCTGGCGATATTCTAGCGGCTGATATGCCCCTATTTACGATGAAGCATTTTGCACTTAATACAGGTGTAATTCGTATGGAAGAAGGTTCGATGCAAGTGGAGCCGATGAATGACAAAATGCGTATCAATAATAATATCAATGCTGTTCACAATGGACTTGCCCCGCTTACAACTTCATACAAAGGGAAAGATGTTATTATGGGAGTGATTGATACGGGCATCGACATTACCCATCCTGACTTTAAAGACAGTTTAGGGAATACACGCATACTTTGGGTTTGGGATCATACGCTTGCTACCGCAGGCAATACGCCTAATCCATACAACTACGGACAAGAATTTTCGGCAAGTGATATTAATGCTGGTTTAGCTTCTGCTACGGATGATATTGGAGCGCATGGCACCCATGTAACTGGAATAGCTGCGAGTAGTGGTGGCACTGATACCATATTCACAGGAGTGGCACCAAAAGCAGATATCATCTCTGTTAAATTGAATTTTAATTTAGCTGATAATGCATGGTTAAGCAGCATTGCGGATGCGGTGAATTATATTTTTCACAAAGCAGATTCCTTGAATAAACCTTGCGTGATTAATATTAGTGCAGGTACTTATTTAGGGTCGCACGATGCCAGAGACTTACAAGCTCAAACGATTGATAATTTAATCACTGCCAAGAATGGCAGAACAGTAGTTGCTGCTGCTGGAAACGCAGGAAACATTGCCCATCATTTACTTCATCAGCCAACAGGAAACGATACGTTATTTACTTGGTTTGTGAATAACAGTTCGAACTCAATTTATATCGAACTATGGGCAGACACAGCTGATTTAAGAAGCATGAAATTCTCGTTGGGAGCGGATGCTTTAAATCCAATTTATACCAGTGTAGCGCAAGATCAATGGATGGGAATTGCAGGCAATGTGGGTGTTTTAAGGAATGACTCTATAATGAGCTTTACAGGTAACCGATTAGCACGTTATCAGACCTACGGTCAGCTATTAGGCAATCGTTATAGTTTTATTTTTTATATCCTTCCTGATTCTACATTCGATTATTTCCGTTTGATGAGTACTGGAACAGGAAAGTTTGATGTATGGTCGTTTGATATGATTG
>CAINEC010000134.1 GCA_903847585.1 uncultured Bacteroidota bacterium | reverse complement strand
GTATGGCGATGCTGACCATTTTGGCAAACAGGTAGGAGGGGATATCCTAGCTAATAAGAAAACATATCTTCTCATTACTGCTCTTGAAAAAGCACAGGGAGAAATAAAATCTGAATTGTTGAATTGGATTTCCAGCAACGACAAATCAGACAATAAAGTAAATGCGGTAACTGAAATTTATAACAAGTTAAACGTACGTCAGCTTGCAGAAGAAAAAATGCAAGAACTTTATCAAGATGCTTTGTTACATCTAGATGCAATTCCTATTGCTGATTCAAGTAAACAACCTCTTAAAGACCTTGCGGATTCATTGATGAATCGCAAAAACTAATTAAGCTCTTCCTAATTCTCGTAAATGACGTAAGTGAGCACCCACAGCACTAAAGAATGTTGGGTATTCAATATATTTCACGTTAAATTCTTTACAAGTGTCTCTCACAATCTTGCTAATTTCCGGATAGTGAATATGACTAATCTTAGGGAATAAATGATGCTCTACCTGGAAGTTTAATCCTCCCATAAACCAACTGATTACTTTGTTATGCGTAGCAAAGTTTGCAGTGGTATTGATTTGATGCAACGCCCATTCATTTTCAATTTTTTGAGTCGTTGGGTCAGGAGATGGGAAGTGAGTATCTTCCACCACATGCGCTAATTGGAATACAACTGCAATCACCAAGCCCGTTACAAATAACACAACACCATATCCAATAATTGCCTCTACAAATCCATGCTTGTAAGCTGGTAATACCACTAATAAGGAAACATAAATAATTTTAGTAATCCAGAATCCAAAGTGCTCTGACAATTTCATTTTACGAATAGGAGTAGGTCCAATTTTGCCAGTAAAGTATTTTTTAAAGTCATTACCGAAAATCCAAATGAAATAAGTCAACCCGTAAAGCACAATCCAGTAAATATGCTGAAAACGATGTATCCAATATTTTTTCTGATGCTCATTCACACGCATTAACGGTCCAATAGCGATATCGTCATCAACACCTTCGATGTTTGTGTATGAGTGGTGAACAATATTATGTTTGATCTTCCACATAAAACTTGAACATCCCATCATGTTTAATGAATACGACATGATATCATTCAATCGCTTATTTGATGAATAAGATCCGTGTGCACCATCATGCATAACGTTAAAACCGATACTGGCAAAGGTTAATCCTAATAAAGCACATAAGCCTAATTGAATTCCCCAATGTAAATCACCTAAAACTAAAAGTAAATAGGTAGTGATGGCAACAGTGGTAAGTATGATTGTCTTACTGAATAATTTGAAATTACCAGTAGCTGATATGTTGTGAGTTTTGAAATAAGCATCTGTTTTTTCGCGTAAAGCGTCGAACAGAGGACTTTGCTTATTATTAAATGTTATTTTTCTCATGGGTGCAAATTTAATCAATATATCTAATTTTCAAGAAGTTTTAAGGGGCAAATGCGCTAGACAGTCAAGGCTGTTTAGGGCTGTAAGTCACGAACTTAAACAAAACAAATCAAATTCCTAATGAATATCATTGTTATTCAAATTCTATTTTGGCCAAATATAACTGTCGTTTAATTAATACCGGCACACATAGCTCAGTAGCATCCGTTTGCCTGTTATATTTGGGTATTATCGCATCAATATTTGATTTATTGATTCGCTTACTGGCTAATTGACCATCTTTCGAAATTAATACATGCATTAATTCGAAGTTTCTGCCAGAATCTTTATTGTAAACGATTCCAATTTCTTCATTGTTTATGTATGATGCAAATGATGAGAAAATTCCAAAGTCATCCATCGATACTTGTTCTTTTTTAATTACCCTGCACCAGTCTATACTGCCTTCCGGCGAAACAGAAAATAAAACAATATTATCGAAATGGTATTCTGTTCTTCTGTT
>CAINEC010000133.1 GCA_903847585.1 uncultured Bacteroidota bacterium | reverse complement strand
CGGCGGGATAAATTTTGTGGATCTCGCACAATTGAAATGGGCTAATATCGAAAAAAACCAACTATTCTATACTCGAAAGAAAACTAACGAATTAATCAATGTTCCACTGATGGGACAGGCAGTCAAAATTTTAGAGATTTACAAACGGTTTTCAAATTGCAAAAAAGATGATTTCATTTTTCCGATATTGAGCGCGATTCATTCAACATCAATTTCTATTACAAATCGGTTACACAAAGTAAATCATCAAATAAATCAGGATTTGCAACAAATTGGAGAAACTCTCAAACTCGATGTCAAATTAACAACCTACGTCGCCCGACATACTTTTGCTACGGTACTGAAAAAAGAGGGAATCTCTGTTTCCATTATTGGGCAAGCACTGGGCCACGAAGATGAAAAGACTACTCGAATCTATTTGGACAGCTTCGGAAGTGATATTATGCAACAAGCATTTGAAAAACTATCATGAAAAACCCTTACAATTACTATTCTTCAAAAAAAGAAAAACTCATCACCAAAAAAAAGCAGGACCTGAGTAAAATCTTTAATAATGCAAGAAATATCAATACCGCTGTTGCTGAATCATATGACAAAGAAAGAGACAATTTTAATGAATTAATTAAAACACTTACAGCCGTCGGCCTAGGCAATTTTTTCAGAGATTTTCAAATGGCATTGGATCTAGACAAGAAAATTACTGAAAAAATAGCATTTGAAAAACTATTGTTTGAAAAACTATTGTTTGAACATGAAGATATTGAGGTTAAAGTAGGCATACTAGCCGAATTTTATGCATCAAAAAAAATCATAGAATTTATCGAAGATCATCGCGAAATAGAAACAGAAAATTCAGAAAAGAAAATTATGACTCCACTATGGAATGGAAATAACAAGACTGAGTTTTTGCAGTTGCTCGAAGGTCTTTATCGATTGGATAGAATTAAACCAAGGCCTAATCAGGGCAAATGGGAATTATTTAGAGAAATCGCTGATTATTTTGGAGTTGAGTTAAGTAGAAATGACATCAGTAATTTGGGCAAAGGTAATAACTCTAAATACGCACCTAAAATCCTACACGATCTTAAAACTTTGGCGAATGATTTACATGACTCTCATGTTGAGACATACCGCGTAAACACCAGAAAATAAAATCTCTTTCATTTCTTCTTGTGATTTTTTTTCATTAATCTAAACTGTGAATGATGGACTAATTATATTTTCAAATTGATAAAAAAACTTTACCCCACCTATCATCCCATAGGAATTTTTTAAAAAACCGCGCCTCCACCTTTGTGATAACAAAATCATAAAAATGGATAACATAGTAGTAATTACAAAGACTGAGCTTGTTGAAATAATACAAGAAACGCTCAGGAGCGCAAAGCAGGATGAAAAAATGCCTGAACAACAGAATGAGTTTCTAGATATTTCAGAAGCCTCAAACTTTCTCAAAATGGCCAAGCAGACGCTTTACGGCCTGACTTCAAACCGCCAAATCCCATTTATCAAAAAGGGAAAAAAGGTTTACTTCAACAAAGGCGAAGTGATTGCCTGGTTAAATGAGGGCAAAATAAAAACCCACAGTGAAATCTTAAAAGCGGGATTCAAATGAGCCATTTAGTAAACTTTGTTCGAAACTTCAATGATATTGAAGATGAACTAGACATCACCGAGGTTTTTGCTAAGATAAAAGACGGTGAATTCGAAGATGAAATTTCGCATTATCGCTATACTTTAAGTCAGAACGACCCAAAAAGTCAGAATATTAAAAGCCGTTTACTAGGTTTTACACCTGCGGGAATCTTTAATGAAAATCGAAAAACAGAAGCATTGGCAAAATACAGTGGAATTCTGCATGTCGATATTGATAAAATTACCAATGAGGAATTGTTGAAATTAACTACAGAGCTCAAAAATGGCAATACCGTTTTTGCCTTTTTCATTAGCCCATCTGGAAATGGACTCAAGGTGTTTTACAAAATCAATGGTACCGCAGAAAATCATAGTAAAAATTCAAATCGCTTGATTGCACTATTTGAAAAACAGTACGGAATTAAAGCTGATCCACAAGTCAAAGACATCCCTCGATTGTGTTATGTTTCAAGTGATTCAAATTTATACCTGAATCAAAATTCTGAGCCTTTGGATTTTACAAATCATTCCGGTTATCATAAAATTGAAATCCTAGAAAACGAATTACAAAATTCCTTTAATATTCAGTTCAAGAAGGGTCAACGTAATTCTTACATTCTTAAAATAGCATCTCAATGCCGCAATAATCAAGTTAGCAAAGAAGTATTGATTGATTATTGCGAAAAAAAATATCTCGCGGAGGATTTTAAAATAGAAGAAATTACAAACACCGTAAACAGTGCTTACTCCAAAAATTATTACGAATCAAAAAATACAAAGTATCGCAAGAAAAGCACGTATGAGTCATTAGAAGAAGATCTTGATAAAATGGGATATGAATTTCGTTATAATTTGATAAAAAAACGAACGGAGGTTTTGATTAGTCATAACAACTGGGTTGAAATAGACGATAGAATTGAAAATGACATTATCCGAAATATGGAGTTAAGCGGTATTCCCGTGCGTTTGGGCAAGTTAAAAACATGTTTAAATAGTTCGTTTTCTTATAACTACAATCCTTTCGTGGAATATTTGTCAAATCTTACGCCATGGGATGGTGAAGATTATATTGAACAACTATTTCAAACTTTAAATACTAATGAGCCGCTATTAATTTATCTCAAGAAATGGCTCGTCGCTCTCGTTGCAAGTATTTTAGATTCAAATCTGCAAAATCAAACCGTCTTACTATTGATTGGAAGTCAAGGAGTAGGTAAATCTCGTTGGCTCAATAAACTTATACCACCAAGTCTAAAACAATATTCCGTACAAGGAATTTTTGACCCAAGGGACAAAGACACTAAAATTTTGATGTCGGAAAATCTTATTGGCAATCTAGATGAACTCGATTCAATTGAAAAAAAGGACGTTTCTAAATTTAAGGAGTTTATTACCAGTCCTGGAAGTAAAATAAGAGCTTCTTACGCACGAAATGCCACTGAATTTACTCGTCGAATTTCCTTTTGCGGGTCTGTCAATAGTTTAGATTTTCTGCAAGATTTGTCAGGATCTCGGAGATTTTTATGTATTGAAACCAATAATCCAATCAACCATAGTCACAATATTGATATGGATTTGGTTTATAGCCAGGCATTGGCATTGTATCAAAAAGGGTATGTTCCATATTTCAATCTAGAAGAAATCAAAGAGATGCAAGAGCGCAATACGAAGTTCCAAACATACTGTATTGAAGAAGAAATAATTTTACAATATTTCGAACCGAACGAAGAGGCAGAACCCGAAGTAAGGATGCGAATTCTACAGATTTGCCAAGCAATTGAAATTGTATTGGGTGAAGGGAATAAAATCAGGATCTCGCATTCAAAACTGGGCAAAATACTCACTCGACTAGGATATAAAAAGATAAAATCCGGAGGCTATTACGCTTATTGCATTAAACAAAAGGGAGGGAGGGTAGTTCAATCTGGTTATAAACAAAATAATTTATATTATTAATAAAACATCTACCTACCCTACCTACCCCATAATCAAGAAGTATTTAAAAAAGTAACCCAAAAAGTAACCCAAAAAACAACCCATCATGACATTGAAATATAAGAACCAGTTAAAAATCAGCATCAACAATCTGCAAAACGATCAGATAAGAATGTTGTCATATATTCTTGGTGTTTCAAAACAAGAGGTTATCCGAAAGGCGATCGATTCTTTTGCAAGATCTGAGAATGAAAAACGATTAAAGACAAATCCCAACGTAAAGCCATTGGCAGGATTTTAGCCACAATTCTAATTAGTAAAAAGGGTCAACATAAAAGATTGACCCTTTTGATTCGCGAGTTTCAAGATGAATTAATATTCTACTCATTTTTTTCTGAAAATTGAGCATCGAAAAAATACCACCTGTTGCAAAATTATTATCAATCACCTAGTTTCGTTAAACATTTTCCTGAATGACGTTGACCATATATATCGAGATATTATTTCAAGGTTGGATTAAGGGAGTTAACAGCAATACGATGTCGGCTGTGCGTGACCCAGGCCGCGATGGTGATTTATCCCTGGGTGGTAACACCCACGCAAAAGTAGCAACCGATGCCTTTGGCTATACCCTTGGGTACTTTGCTGGCGATTACAACCCCATTGGAACCTTTACCACCGCCAGTAAGTTTGAGGCCAGTACCGCTGGTAGTGATTTACTCGCTGCCCGTAGTGACCTATGGAACGGAAACATTTCCCACATGGTTACTTGTTTGCCCAAAGCCAGTGATTACGCCACAAACCAAACCATCACTCCCGAGG
>CAINEC010000132.1 GCA_903847585.1 uncultured Bacteroidota bacterium | reverse complement strand
CAGCAGCATCATGAAACTCTCTAACTTTCAATTTTATATTACCTAGCACCTGGCTATTATCCATATTTACAAATATTCCCGATTTGAGCTGCAATGCTGTACCTGTTTCGGTATACAAAATGGTATCCGAAAGAGTATTTACTTCAAACTCTGTAAATGGGACATCAACTTCTTTGCTAAGAGGCTGAATTCTTGCTTGGGCAATTTCATTATATTGGCAACGCTTGAGTGAGAAGATAAGAAAGCCAATACCAATTGTAAATAAAATGGTAGCATAAGTTCGTAAATTTCCAATTCGCTTCATACTAACTGACTATTTAATTTGGTAACAGTAAGTAAAACCATCAGAACAGTTGATTAATATTTCATCTTTGCCGTCATGATTTAAATCAATTATTTGTGGGGGTAATTCTGACGAAGCAGGGATAGCATACCTACCAAGCACCTTCCAATCCTTAAGAGAAATAATAGTTACAAAACCCTGTGTATAATTAGCCCTATCAAATTGACTAAGTAAAGCAATACAACTCTCTTGATTATCATATTTAAATATTTTTGTTCCAAAAAGTTGATCAGGATAGTTTCTTACAGAAAGATCCTCAGTATTATTCCAAGAATCCTTGCGGACATAACTTTCTCCAATATGAAGTGTTCTTACCACCCTATTATTTTCAACCTCAAACAGTGAATCACATGTTGCGTATAAATATTGTTGCTTACCTATTTGAAAAGAGTTAAGAGATAGGCTGAATTCATCATCATGCTGCAAAAATATTTTTCCAACTTCTTTACCTTGATTACTAATTCGACTAATATTCAAAGAATAATTACCGTTAGCTGAATTATATATGTAAGATGTTACCCAAAATTCAATCGTTCCACTAATATTACGGGCATCTACTAATAATGAAAAATCAGTTGCATCATCATCCAAGGTCCATAATAACTTACCGTTTGATCCGCTTATGCAATAAACTACATCATTATAGCTTGAATATACAAGGTCTTGAACACCATCGTTATTAACATCGGCCAAGGCAGGTCGAGTAAAAAAAGATTTAGTATTAGACATAAAAGCCTTGATTTTAAAAATATTGCGATTGTTACTTTTTCTCCAACCACTAAAATCTGGAGTAAAATAGGACCAAATAGTAGCTCCTGTCTCGGGATTAACAGCACTCACCTCGCCAAGTTCGGTCGCATAAACAATCACTTTTTTTCGATTGATATCCAATAAAACTGGCTCAGCTTCAATATCACCTGAAACCATTTTTCGCCACAGAATATTTCCACTAAAATCAACACAAAACAATTCCTCATTATCATTACCGAAGAGAATCTTATTATTTACTTTAATGACACCATTTACATCGAAATCACCCCACTTTTGAAAGTTCAAAGCGCTGCGTATTTTTCCATTACTAGGATTAATCATGTACAAGCCAGATCTCTTGTCCACAACACCCCAATCAATAAATTGATTACCATTTGATCCCATAATCAAACTTGTTGGAGTTGAGATAACATTGGTTCTAAATGATGCCCTACCGATTTCTGTTTTCCATAGTAAGGGGTGCTTTTTTTCAAATGCCGTATAAGATGGGGCACTTGAAATGTTCTTAACTAAGAAAATTGAAGAGATGAGAGAGAAGAAAAGCAGGATTAATGTTTTCATATTCATGAAAACGTAGCATCAGAACTTATATTCGAATTAAAATGCTAATAATCTGTTACAAATCCTAACTATAGATGGATTATAAATTGCCGTTATAGATCGACAAAATTTAATATACAGTTCAAAAGCATTAGTATTATACCGCTCTTACAGGAGGACGCCCTTAAAAAACAGGTAAGTAAACTCTACTGCAAATTATTTCATGTTGCTATAAAAAGCTTTGATGGTTGTCAACAGTTTCGGTATGTCATCAATCTTTGATTCAGTCCAAAACTCGATTTGATCACCTCCATCAGTGCCATCACCAAGGGGGCCAAAGTCAGAAATGTGAATCGTTATCCTTGCATCTTTTTCATCAATTAGGAAAGAGAAAAACATCTCTTTGGATTTAAAAACATACTCTTTTGATTTGTTTTTGTATGTATCCTTGAGATGTGGAACAATATCCCGCTCGATAAAAGTTATCATTTTACCCACTTCAACTTTGTCAATAAAAACTGAGCGTTTTACAAAATCCTTATTTCTTAAGCGTATGCTTGATAGTGAATTCCGCATTTGATTATCCCTCGGTTTCACTTCAGCATCTAATTGCAAACCATGAACTTCAATTTTAGAGTTTGGAAGTGAAAAAATAATAGGAAAAAATTCTACAGACTCCCCTATGCCAGATTTGAAAGTTGCAATTACAGACCAATCTCTAAAAAAATGAAATTCACTATTTGCAATTATATTTTCCCTAATAAATGATCTCCCGTCTATCGCACGTTGAACTTGTGAATAAGAGGATACACTTATAAATAATAATGTGATGGCAAATATTTTTTTCATAAAGCGAGGGTTTATTAAAACTATTTTTAAATATATATAAAATTTCTGGATAACTTATTTAATCGCGTTATAGACTTTACTCACTTGAATTTGTAGCGTAGATTTCTTAATACTAGATAGAGTGGTCATTAATTTTTTGATTATCACCATAGATTGATAAGTATTATACCTTAATAAATGTAAGTGTGTAGTAACTACGCTTTCTAATATCTGAACAATTTGTTAAAACGTTTGTAAATTTGTAATGGTTGCCGTTAACCAACTAACGGGGCGTAATCCGAAAAGCCACATGAGTAGGAATTAATTAAACCAACAAACATGAGAAAGATTCTTTTTCTTTTCCTTTGCTTGAGCTTGAGCGTATTTGCCAATGCGCAAATTAAAATCTACGGAGGCTTAAATTTAGCCGGAGCTAGTTCTACTGATTTTGAACAATTCGAT
>CAINEC010000131.1 GCA_903847585.1 uncultured Bacteroidota bacterium | reverse complement strand
ATCTTCGGAAGAATAATTATTGTAACCAATCAACGAGGAATTGGAATAGAGCTCATGACGGATGAAGATTTATCCAACATCCATGAAAAGATGGTAGCTGCAATTCAAGAAACTGGCGGACGTATTGACGCTATTTACTATGCTCCTGCTGCTGATCGTTCCGACATCCGAAGAAAGCCAAACCCTACAATGGCTTATGAAGCTCAAAAAGATTTTCCGGAAATCGATTTAGCAAAATCGATAATTGTTGGTAATTCAATATCCGATATGGAATTCGGAAGAAATGCAGGAATGAGAACTATATTTATTGATGAGAAAAAGAAATACGGCGGAGAAAAAACTTCAATAATGGATGAGATTAGTAATTCCCTTTACAATTGGACAGACAGCTTATAAAAAGAGAAAGGGAAGCTTACACCTCCCTGATTCCCAAAACTAACATTTTCCAATAATTTTTTCTTAACCGTTCTTATACATTAACCATTCAAAACAATACTGCAAAGAAATACTTGCAAGGTTAATTTCGTTTAAGAAAACAGTCACTAGATTATTATGAAATTCGGAATTGAATATTAAGGAGAACTTATTATTTTAATTCCCACTTAACATTGGTCGGCTCGGTAATATAAATTTAACCATTAATTAGTCCAACATTTCCAGCTTCTCCTCTATCTCTTCAAAGTCGGGGTCTTTAGCAAAATCGACTCTTATTTGCTGGATTAATGTTTGAGCAATTTTAAGTTCAATATTACGAACAGCATTATACTTTTCTTCGTCCACCTTATTGATGCGCATGGTGATTTCTTTGTAGGTGTCGCCTATCTCCGTTAAAAAACTACGGCAAACCAATTCCATCATCGTGTATAATTGATACAACTCTAATCTTGAAAGGACAAGTTTATCGCCATCTGCAACAGCAGCAAATCGTGCAGCCAACTTACTCACTTCATCATGCTCAATTAACTCGAGCATATCGGCGCGTTTTACAAAATCGACTTCCATTTGCTGAAATATAAAACGATATGATGCTGCCATAGAGCGAACAAATAGCTTTAATTCCTTAGCAGCGGTAATCTCGATAGAGTCTTTGAATTGAGTAGATGACATATCGCAAAAATAGGAATAAAACCAACATTTTAAATCAGATTATCAAACGGAAAATGGCAAGATGTTTAACAATAAATCGTTCATAATAATTAATCAGACGATGTGTAAACAGATGTAAACCAACTTAAATTTGAAAATCGATTTACGAGCAATTTAAATTGATTCTGTCCGTTACACTTTGATATTAACTTTTACCATGAAAAAAATTATCACCAACGCATTTTATATAACATCATTCCTACTGTTTTCAATTGGCTGTTCAGGAAAAGAACCTGCAGTAGAAACTGCTCCAATAATACCAGGTAAATACGACTCCATTTTAGTAAAGAAAGTTGTTGCAACCAAAGACGACACAAGCAGAATGGCTTTTGTAGATGTCCACAAGTTAAAAAACGAACGCTGGGACCAATTAGCTCAACCTGCATTCTGGAAAAGAATTATTTGCTTGAGTCCAGATTCATGCATTGTAAACATTGCAGAAACAAGAACACCACTTGAGCAGGTACCTTATACCGATTGGAAAACGATTGTAGAGCCTGAACTATCTCGAGAAAAAGCAAAAGTAAGAGACCGATATAATATTGCTAATGATAAAGAACTTTATATCACCAGCGGTAAGCGACACTTTTTCGAGCATCGTAAAACAATTCCATATCTTTCGAAAGCTGTTCAATATTTTATCGATAATGATGTTGATCCTTTTTATGCGCAGGCTATTTTGCTGATTGAAAGTCCAGGTAAAAGCAAATCTGTTTCCTATGCTGGTGCTGGCGGACCATTTCAGCTAATGCCTTACGAAGCTCAGAAATACGGATTGGTCGTAAATGCTAATCGCGATGACCGCAGTGATTTAAAAAAGTCAGCCTATGCAGCTTCGATGTCGTTGAAGAATGGATTCATTCCGGCAGTTCGCAAAATGCTTAACGAACGTAATATTAAGTACAACGAAACAGATACCTGGTTCCGCTTATTAGTGATGCACGCATACCATGCAGGTCCTGGAAATTTAAAATGCGCGATTAATAAAATCAATCCTACCACGGGTGGTCAAGAGTTGATTGTTAAACTATGGACAACTGAAGCTTGTGGATTTAAAAATGAAAGTCAGAATTATTCTCAATTAGCCTTAGCATCTTTACTAAACTTCGATGATTTGATGAACTCCGATGGCGACAGCGTGTTTATCGTATATGGCGCACGCTATGAATCGAAGATGAATAGAAATCAGGTGAAAGGTGCATCAGAAAGTGATCAGCTAACGACATGCATTGAAAAATATGAGCGTGATATGATTGATGGAACTATTGATTTTAATACCTACCAAACAAAAACAACGGCATTAAAAAATCAATTAGCAAAAACAAATAGTAAATATCCAGTAAACGAATCGCACTACGTATCGCTAGCAAACGAACTTATGATTAAGCGAATGAATGAAGAGGCTGTTGCAATATTAAAAAACAATCTCGATTTATTCCCGAATTCAGTATCCACCTCTGATTCCTTATCGAAAGCTTATAAGAATTTAGGAAAGTTAGAGTTATCGCAGAAATACGCTAAACAAAATGGTAAATAATAGTCATATTAAATTTTAAAAATGTCTATTAAAAAATTAACTGGGGTTGTAATTATACTTGGATTATCAATTGCTTTTTTCATCCTCTATGATAATGCATTAGACTTAGCTCAACCTAGAAAAAAGGTCGAAAAAACACCGCTTACTGAAATACCCAAAGAACCTGAAGAGCGAAGGATTTATTTAACGATTTTGGATTGTAATAAGGATACAATTTGCATTGATGAAGTTATTTGCCCTGATTCTACTTTAAGTTTTGAAAAATTCCCTTCAGAATCACATCATGTCATATCCTATAATGAATATTTAAAACTCCCTTACGATCCATTATCACATTGTATGGCAGCAATAGACCGTGATGGTTATATAAGACAAAAAGGCGATATTGCTTATTTAAAAAAGAAATATGGTAATCAAACAAATAAAAACTACAAGTTTGATTTTGTAAGTAAAATTGAATGGTGCAAGACGAACGCTAATCAAATATCAGTAGATATTGCGGGTTGGGGAATTGGATTACAAGAATATTTTGAGGAGGTAGAAAAAGCAAAGAAAAAGAATTACTCTTTTGCAAGATTTCATTATGATTTCAATTTTAACGAACCAACCGATAATGTTCCATTGGAAAGATTTCTTGAAAGTGCGAATGACAGTGTTTTTAAAAATAGTTCTAGTGGAGATAATTGTTACTACTTACCATTTAATGAAATTTCTCAAGAAGAAAATGACAATTTCTGGATTCACGACTTAGGAATTGTAGCCGATTTAAACGGTGACGGGTATGCTGATCGACTTCTTACTTGGTATGAATATAATTCAGGCGGAACATGCGCAGTTACTAAGAAAAGTAAAAATGGATTAATCGAGTTTTTTCAAATCGAATCCGGAAAATATTAACTGATTACAAAATTTAATTAGGGATTAATTATCCACTTTCTTCCTCGGTAAAAACTTCGATTTCTTTTCTTCTGCAGGCGATTGCTTACTAAGCTCGTTAATTGGATTTTTATTCAATCTTTTATCATGCTTATTTTGCTTCTTCGGATGATTTTCTTTTTTCTTGTCAATAGCAATTTTAGCAGTGACAATACCCGTATCCTTCGGCATATCTGCTAATAATACTCTCGAAATATCTGCAGTTGTTTTAATATTTCCGAAAACAAGATTAACCTTATTACCATCAACACTCTCAACAACACCCTCTACTTTTCCATCACGTAAAAACACTTTCTTACCTTTTTGAATATGCTGCTGCGTGTATTTAATCTGCTCTTCAATAATCAACACCTCTTTCTCACTTAACTTGCTTTTTCTATTGGACAAGCCCGCATTATAACGATCTAATACAGCCTTTTTATTTTTGGACTCTTTCCAATCTTTCACAAAACGCTTGAACTTTTCTTCCAGCTGATTGGCTAATCGTAATTCCCGCTGACGAATACGCTCATCATCCATTTCACTTCGCTTTTCCTGACTAGCAACATTCTTCTCATATTTATTAATCAACTCTTCTAATTTTCGTTCTTGCTTTTTATTGATGTCAAGTAAACGTGCCACCTCCCCTTTTTCGTGCTCCATTTTGTTCAACAATTCCTCTAACACCAAACTACTCTTCTTCACTTTCTTTCGCGCACGATTAATGACGCCTGGTGGTAATCCACTGCGCTCAGCAACAACAAATGTATAGGAGCTACCAGGCTTACCTACTTCCAAATAAAATCGAGGTAATAACCGCTGCGCATCAAAAGCCATTGAACCATTAATGATTCCTGGAGTTTTATCTGCCAGCACTTTTAAATTCATATAATGCGTTGTGATAATTCCAAACGCTTTTCTGAAATTCATTTCTTCCAAAATTGATTCAGCTAATGCACCACCTAAAGATGGATCTGTACCTGTACCAAATTCATCAATTAAAAATAAAGTATCAGGGTTGGATTGCTGCAAAAATACTTTCATATGCTGCAATCGCGAACTATAAGTGCTCAACTCAAATTCTAACGACTGTGAATCACCGATATCAACTAATATTTTTCTAAAAAATCCAAAACGACTATTACCATCGCAGGTCGTTAAAAATCCTGCTTGTAAGAGTAATTGTAACAAACCAACGGTCTTCATGCAAACCGTCTTCCCTCCCGCATTGGGTCCACTGATTACTAATATACGTTGCTCTTGATTTAATTTTAAACTAAAGGGAATCGTTTGTTTTTTATTTGTCTTATTCATCGCATATAACAACGGATGATAAGCATCTTTTAAATCGACAGCAGGCTTATTTTCAATATAAGGTAAATGAGCATCGAGGTGAATAGCTAACTTAGCCTTAGCAGCAATCATATCGAATCGCACAATGCAATTCAAATAATGCTTCATAACGGTATGGTACTTCCGTAAATGTTCTGTTAGCTCTTTTAAAATCTTTCTAATCTCTTCTTGTTCTTCCTGCTCTAGCTGAATCAACATGGCATTAATTCCAAGCGTTTCTTCTGGCTCTATAAAACAAGTTTTTCCCGTAGCACTAATATCGTGAACGATTCCTTTAGCAGTACGTTTTTGCTCTGCAACAATAGCCACAACGCGTCTACCATTTCTCCAGCTTTCCTCTGCTTCACTCGTTAGCCAACCACTCTTGCGATACTTGGCAATCACGCTCATATAAATCTGATTCGCCTCTATTCGCTTTCTTCCTAACTGCTTTCGTATACGAGCTAAATCGGGAGATGCTGAACTTCTTATGCTACCTGTATCGTCAATAACTTCTTCGATGGAAGTGATAATCGATTTTTCAAATGGAATATCATTTAATACTGCAAACAATAAAGGAAAGCGAAGTGTACGCTCTTTGAAAAAATCATACACCGCACGTGCATGATTCATCACCTTATAGACCATCACCAACTGTGATAGCGTAAGAACCGAATTACGAATACCCAGTAATTTTAATTCCGAAGAAATATCTGGATATACTTCAAACGGAAAAGGTTCACTGTTTGAAATAATCTTTCGAAATTCTTCTGTTTGCTCCAGACGTGTTACAACCTCCGTAAAATCATCTGAAGGGGTAATCTCCACCACTAATTTTCTTCCCAATGATCCAGCACAATAGTCCGCCGTCATCTGCTTGATGCGCTCAAACTCTTCAACTAAAAGTGAATGGTCGGGAAATAATTTCATGGGTTAAATTTACAATATCCGTTAAACACAATGCAGATTAGAACACTTTAACCTCAAATTTGTTTCTGCTCATCCAACTCTTGATAATATGGTCAGCATCGGGATGATAAACCGTTTCTATGCAAGCAGCACGAATATCTTCTACGTTTGAATACGATTGATCTTTTATCAAATATCCATAACCAGCATAACGTTGATTTAAAATCAGCACAAAGGATTTCTCCTCGGTGGTTCTTCCCTTACCCAAAATCATAAAGTTGGGATTATCATACGTAAACTGATTTACTAATTTTTGCGCTCTAAAATTGTAATCTTCAACTGCTTCTTCTCCAGCACAAATCCCGTTGCACTTTTTTATCTGATGATTAAAACAAACGGCATCTTCCGAAGTAAGCGAACAATAACGAAGACATAAACTAAATTCATCCAACAAATATTCTATTTTCTCTCTTGCGGCGGCCATTGAAGTAAAACTCAGTAATGGTTGCTTAGCCTCTTCGTGCGTTACAATTTTAAAAGTTAAAATATCCTCTTCATTCGTAAAATAATCGATCGCATGAGTAAATGCATCCGCTTTTTGACGAGTGTTAAATTCCGGCTTATGTGCTTTAATCTCTTTATTTTCGAGTAACAATGCAATGAGTTCACTACCTGTTTCAACGAAATCTACATTGTATAATTCATTGAGCAATTTCTTTCCTTTATTCTCTGCGGGATTAAAATGATTGATTGCACGATTATACATATTGGTGCTTTTGCCAATGTAAAGAATCTCATGTTTGTTATTCAGGAAATAATAAACGCCCGTCGTCTCCGGAATTTTATTCAAAATATACTGCTTGATTTTATCAATCCGACGAACCATCAGCGCCTCTGCTCCTTGATTCTTATAAACAGGATGAGTTGATTTAACCTCCAATAATATATCAAACAATTTAGCTGTTGCTTCTGCATCTCCTAAAGCACGGTGGCGGTTCTGGACTTCAATACCTAATGAAGCGCATAACTTTCCAAGACTATAAGAATCCTTTCCAGGTAAAAATTTACGACTTAATCGCACAGTACAAATGGTATCGCGACGGTACTTATAACCTAAAGAGGCAAACTCATCACGCACGAAAGAATAATCAAAATTGACATTATGCGCAACGAAAATACATCCTTCTGTAAACTCTAAAATATCTTTGGCTACTTCGTGAAACTTTGGTGCATCGGCTACCATTTCATTCGTAATACCTGAAATACGCGTAAAGTTGGGTGCGATATAACATTCGGGGTTAATCAATGAAGAAAACGATTTCACAACCGATAATCCATCGTGCACCACAATCGCTATCTCTATGATTCTGCCTTTTTGAAACTCGAATTTACCTCCGCATGTCTCTATATCTACAATCGCAAACATGTGACAAATATCGGAAAAGGAATCCCCTTTCCAATCAAGCATCAAAAGCTGAGTAAATTTATTTTATTCACAAAATGCGTTTTGATGTTCATAAGTGAAATTCACTCTGAGAACATCTATTATTTTTGCCGAGGAAAATTACAATTATGGATACTGTTTCTAAAATCAAAAATATGGTGCCTCAGGTGCGCCGCGATATCGTTCGTATGGTACATGCCGTGCAAAGTGGACACCCAGGTGGATCATTGGGCTGTACTGAATTCTTATGCACACTTTACAATGGAGTGATGAAGCATCATCCAGAGAAATGGGATATGAACGCAACGAATCAAGATGTTTTCTTTTTATCGAACGGACATATCTCTCCTGTTTTTTATAGCGTTTTAGCACGTTCAGGATATTTTCCAGTTTCGGAATTAAGTACGTTTCGTAAATTAAATACGCGACTTCAAGGACATCCAACAACGCATGAAGGATTAGAAGGAGTGCGTATGGCTTCGGGTTCTTTGGGACAAGGATTATCAGTTGCTATTGGAGCTGCGCTAGCTAAAAAACTAAACAATGATAATCACCATGTTTATGTTCTTATGGGAGATGGTGAAATTCAAGAGGGACAAGTTTGGGAAGCAGCCATGTTTGCAGCCGCTAAAAAAGTAGATAATATCATTGCAACAATTGACGTTAATGGTCAACAGATAGATGGTTCTACTGCACAAGTATTGAACAGTGGCGATTGGGGAGCAAAGTGGGAAGCGTTTGGCTGGACTGTTTTATCGATGAATGGAAATGATGTAGATGATATCATGAAAACGATGCAAGATGCGAAATCAAAAAGTGGACAAGGAAAGCCTGTTGTGATTTTAATGAAGACAGAAATGGGCAATGGCGTTGACTTTATGATGCACTCACACAAATGGCATGGTGTAGCTCCGAATGATGAGCAATTAGCATCTGCACTTTCTCAAAACGAAGCAACTTTAGGAGATTACTAATATCCACTTTCATTGAAAAAATCCATCAGCACTTCTTCACTTTTATTAGGCGTTTTCCTTGCGGGATGCATGCTTTTATTTTCTTCGGAAAGTAATGCGCAATTTTCGAAAGATCAGCCAACGAGAATTTTATTCTTGTTTGATGCATCACAAAGTATGATTGCTAAATGGGAATCAAATACAAAATTTGAAGTAGCTCGTCGCTTATTGGGCAATATGGTGGATTCGCTCCAACGATTAGATAACTTAGAATTAGCATTACGCGTTTATGGACATACCAAACATTATCCTCCACAAGATTGCGATGATACACGTTTGGAAGTTCCTTTTGGTAAAAAGAATGGAGCTCAGATAAAAAAACGAATGGATGCAATTGGTCCGAATGGAACAACGCCAATTGCTATGTCATTAGAAAAGTGTGGTGGTGATTTCCCATCAGACCCTTCAAGAAATATCATCATTTTAATTACGGATGGTATTGAAGAATGTGGTGGTGACCCTTGCGCGATTTCGGCTATCCTTCAACGTAAGGGTGTAATTTTAAAACCATTTGTCATCGGATTAGGTGGTAATAAAGATTTCTTAAAACAATTTGATTGCGTAGGAAATTATTTTGATGCTGCGAATGAAGAGCAATTCGAGAATGCTTTAAATATTATCATCTCTCAAGCCTTAAACAACACTACTGTTCAAGTGAATTTGATTGATGCATTCGGTAAGGCAACAGAGACGAATGTACCGATGACATTTTATGATAAGTACTCAGGTGATGTGCGTTATAACATCATGCATACGATGAATGTGAAGGGCAATCCGGATACGATTAACATCGATCCGTTAGGCTCTTACAATATTGTTGTGCATACAGTTCCGCCAGTAAGTAAAGATTCAATTGTATTAGTTCCGGGAATACATAACATCATTGGAATTGATGCACCACAAGGTGATTTGATTTTAAAGATTGATGGCAAAAACGATTATCGCGAATTAAAAGCGATCGTTCGAAAGTCGGGGGATATGAATACAGTGCATGCGCAAGACTTCAATACATCGCAGCGCTACATTGTAGGTGAGTATGACCTCGAAATTCTTTCTACACCTCGTATCTATGCGAGCAATGTTCGTATCGATCAAAGTAAAACAACTACAATCCAGATTCCTAGTCCTGGTATTGTTAACTTCCAATATAATAATCCAGGTTACGGATACATCGTGCAAGAAGTAAATAACAAATTGAATTTAGTACATACATTATCTAATCAGGCCACGCGCGAATCAGTGGTTTTACAACCAGGAAATTACCGTGTAGTTTATCGTCCGAAGAATTCACAGTCTTCGCAATACACTATTGAGAAATCATTTAAAATAACCTCTGGCACTAGCGTAAGTGTCGTAATTAATTAATTGCCGAATGAAAAAATATACCTACACAGAAAAGAAAGATACTCGCTCTGGATTTGGAGCTGGATTAAGTCAGCTTGGAAAAGAAAACGAAAATGTAGTTGCTCTTTGTGCTGATTTAACGGGCTCACTTAAAATGGATGCTTTTGCCAAAGATCACCCTGAACGTTTTATTCAGGTAGGGATTGCTGAGGCGAATATGATGGGTATCGCTGCAGGACTAACTATCGGAGGGAAAATCCCTTTCACAGGTACGTTTGCTAACTTCAGTACTGGTCGTGTATATGACCAAATTCGTCAGTCGATTGCATACAGCGACAAAAACGTGAAAATTTGCGCATCACATGCAGGACTTACTTTAGGTGAAGATGGTGCCACCCATCAGATTTTAGAAGACATCGGATTGATGCGTATGCTACCAGGGATGGTGGTAATTAATCCTTGTGATTTCAATCAAACAAAAGCAGCAACTATTGCGATTGCAAAATATCACGGACCTGTTTATTTACGCTTCGGAAGGCCATCGGTACCCAACTTCACTCCTGCTGATCAGAACTTTGAAATTGGTAAAGCAGTGATGTTAAATGAAGGATCGGATGTGACCATCATTGCAACCGGACATTTAGTTTGGAAAGCGATTGAAGCAGGAGAACAATTAGCTGAAAAAGGAATCTCAGCAGAGATTATCAATATCCACACGATTAAACCAATCGACGAAGAAGCAATTTTGAAATCGGTAGCAAAAACAAAATGTGTTGTCACTTGTGAAGAGCATAATCGCTTTGGAGGACTAGGCGATGCAGTTGCTCAGGTGATTATTAAAAACACACCAGTGCCTCAAGAATATGTTGCGGTAAATGATAGTTTCGGAGAAAGTGGTACTCCTGATCAGCTGATGACAAAGTATGGTTTAGATACCATAAATATTGTTGAAGCTGCCGAGAAGGTATTGAAGAGAAAGTAATTAGTTATTTACTACTACAATTTTTTTAGTCACCATTTGATTTTTGTTTCCCAATCGTAGGAAATAAATTCCTGGTTTTATATTTCCGATAGAAAATTGAAATTCTTTAGTGTTGTACGTATTATCACGATATAACACTAGTTTATTCTCTGTAGATACTAATTCAATCCAATCAAAATAATCTTCAAAAGAAATAGAAATTTCTTCACCTTCTAATGGATTCGGATATACCCTAACACGATTTTCAAAGTCTAAATCCTCCACCCCACTTACTGCTGGCGATACGGCGCAAATCCACACATCTCCCATTCCTAAGGAGTCTTGTGTTTTATAACCACCGATAGAACAAGAAGAATTCACAACGCCGACATAGGTCCCGGGATTCATTTCTACTACTAATCCATCTTCATCGTGGCCAGGAGAAAAGAAAGTTTTATCATACAATTTATTTCCACCAGTATCTGCTACAACTAGCCAGATTTGCTCTACGCCTAGATTGCTCTCTGTTTTATCGTTGTTGACCTGCGAATACGAACTACCTCCTAAAAGTAATTTTCCATTCGAGGTAAAATCCAATTGTCGTAATTCATCGACATCATTTCCTCCAAATGTTTTATCCCACATTTTAATTCCCGCATCTTTCACTTTAATTACCCAATAATCGCAGACTCCTTTATTAACCGCTGATTTGTCTAATCCAGCCTGAGAATAAGAATCACCACCTACGTAGTAATACCCGTCTTTATAACGGCAGGTATAACCGTAATCTTCAGCAACACCACCTTGGGTTAAATCCCAGAGTTTTTTACCGGAGCTATCTATCTTCACCATCCAGTAATCATTTAATCCTCTCGCATTTTGAGTTTTCGTAAATCCTGCAGGACTATCACTAAGTCCAGCTAAGAGGAATCCTCCACTACCATTATACGCAATACCATAGCAATTATCATTTAACGTGGAGCCATAGGTTTTATCAAATAAGTACTGACCATTCAAATTAAAAACAGCCATTACAAAATCAAAGCTTCCATAAGCAGGAGATGTCTTATCTCCACTAATTCCGCTAAGCGTTGTACCCACAGTAAATATTTCTCCTGATGCAGAAACTGAAATATCGGTTAACTGATCAAACGAATTACCTCCCCATGTATGATCCCATATTTTTTGTCCTGTTGCAGAAATGCGAAGCATCCAAAAATCAATATATCCTCTACAGCTATCTGACTTCTCTCCTGAAATCGGCGAATCAGAATAACCACCTATAAGAAATCCTCCACCAGCTAATTCAACAACCGTTGTAGGAATATCGTTGCCCGTTCCTCCATAGGTATGCTCCCAAACAATAGCACCCAACGAATCAAAGCATACAACCCAATAATCATATGTTGCTAAAGATGCATCGCGATTAGGTTCTGATTTGTATGTTGACGTATCCGAAGAAGAAGGAGCCACCATCACAAATTGGTGATTACTGGTACGTATTAGTTTCTTAGGATACTCGCTACCGATACCTCCAATGGTCATATCGAACTTACGTACTAGCGACTGACTAAACGCAACTTGAGAACAAAAGAAAAAAAACATTACTGCTGTCAAGCATTTAAATGCATTTGAACGTATATTTTGCATATTCAAATTTGAGAATTATTTTCTAACAAGCGCTCAAGTTGTAATTCTAATTGTTTTTTCTCCGGAAGGTATAATTGATATTTACTTACGAAAAGCTGATTACTTATATTTTCTAGTGCATATTCAACCAGGATTTGATCTTTATATGCTCCTAATATAATCCCTATCGGAGCATTATCCCCCTCTACATTTTGCTCTTTTGCAAAATAATTCAAATACAAATTCATTTGACCAATATCATTATAATCAATCTCCCCGCGCTTTAAATCAATCAAAACAAAACACTTCAAAATCCTATGGTAGAAAACAAGATCAACATAAAAATGCCTATTTGAAATTGAAATTTTATATTGACGACCAACAAATGTAAATCCCTTACCTAGTTCAAGTAAAAACGTTTCAAGGTTAACAATAAGCTTTTCTTCTAATTCCCCTTCTAAGAAAATCTCTTTTTGCGGAATTCCTAAAAATTCAAATATGTATGGATCCTTTATAATATCGATGGGCTTTATCACTTCAGCACCATTTTGCGATAGCTCTAGTTGCAGTTCTTTATTTCGACTCTTTGCTAACCGATAAAACAAGTGACTTTTCATCTGACGCTTTAATTCGCGAACGCTCCAATTTTCTTGCTCGCATTGCTTCAGGTAAAATCCAATTGCCAAATCATTTTCTTCCTTCATTAGTTCTATATAATGACTCCAGCTCAATTGTCCAGACAGTGTCTGGACTTTCTTGAATTTTATGTACAACTGCCTGATTTGAAATAAATTAGAACGACTAAATCCTTTTCCAAGTCTAATCGTTAAGTCCTTTGACAAACGATCCACAATCTCTGTCCCATAGTCAGCGCGTGAATTTCCTTGCTGCTCAAATTCAACAATGTGCCTTCCAATTTTCCAATAAGTATTTACCAAGATGGTATTTACATTTCTTACTGAATTTACCTGCCCTACTTCAAGTAAATTACAAATTTGACTTACCAATCCATGATAAGAATTCTGCTTTGACATAGCATTAAAATTTATTAGAGCCCTGAATATTAAATTCTATTACGAACCAATAAAAATCAAAAGGCCTTCGATTTATAATCGCAAAAGTAAATTCAAATTAAATCTAAATAAGAAATTACCCGATTTGTTAAAAAATAAAAAACGGAGACCTCTCAGCCTCCGTTCCTACTATTTCTTATTTCAATTATGCTTTTTGTAAGTACATCACTTCTTTCACTGCTTTAATAACACGAGCAGGATTTGGAAGGTACGCTTCAATTAACGTTGGTGCATACGGTAGTGGAACGTCGCCACCCATTACACGTAACACAGGAGCATCTAAATAATCGAACGCCTCGCGCTGAACTTTAAATGCAACCTCTGTAGCGATTGCAGCTAGCGGCCAACTCTCTTCTACAATCACCAAACGATTTGTTTTCTTAACAGAGTTAATTACCGTTGCATAATCAATCGGACGAACCGTTCTTAAGTCAATTACTTCTGCATTGATATTCTCAGCAGCTAATTCTTCAGCAGCTTTTAACGCTACTTTCATCATTTTACCGAAAGAAACAATCGTCACATCAGTACCGGCCTTTTTAATATCAGCAACTCCGATTGGCATTAAATACTCGCCATCAGGCACCATGCCTTTGTCGCCATACATCTGCTCCGATTCCATAAAAATAACTGGATCGTTATCACGAATAGCTGACTTTAATAATCCCTTAGCATCAGCAGGGTTAGAAGGAACAATCACTTTTAATCCCGGACAGTTGGCATACCAGCTCTCGAAAGCCTGGCTATGCTGAGAACTTAACATACCTGCAGAGGCAGTTGGTCCACGGAATACAATCGGACAACCGAAATGCCCACCCGACATACTTTTCATTTTAGCAGCTGAGTTGATAACCTGATCAATCGCAACTAATGAGAAGTTAAAGGTCATGAATTCGATGATTGGAAGTAATCCGTTCATCGCAGCACCTACACCGATACCAGCAAATCCTAATTCAGCAATTGGAGTATCGATAATTCGCTTAGCACCAAATTCAGCCAGCATTCCCTGACTAACCTTGTAAGCTCCATTATATTCTGCTACTTCTTCTCCCATTAAAAAGATGCTTTCATCGCGGCGCATTTCTTCCTGCATTGCTTCTCTTAAGGCCTCACGAAACTGTAGTTCTCTCATGTTTATTGTTTTTTTCGAATGACAAAAATAAAGTTAACCACCTAACAAAAAAAGAAAAGCGGTAATAAAACCAAAAAACTATTCATTATCGTCTGTTAATAGCAACAATGCCCCTCGCAATTCACTCTCAGTATGACGATTTTGTTGCTTTTGCGCGACCACGATTCCCGCCTTAAACACTTCAACTGCAGCATCTAGTAATCCAATTTGTTGAAGTAGCTTACCTAATTGATAATAAAGCGCAAGGTACTCGGAATCAATTATCCGAAGTTGCTTCAAATACTCAATTGCTTTTGAAGCCTCACCTATTTTAGCATATTCCAAGGCTAATGCATAGCGCGAAAAGGTATCAGAGGGGTCGTCTTGTATATACTCCTGAAGCATTTTTATGCGGTCGTTCATGATTGTGTTTTCCTGTGCGCACAAAAGTAATATTCGTCGGCTGATATCAAGGTATTTTGTAATGTATTATCAGCTTATTTTCTTTTTTTAGTGGACTTGGGTAAGTATCTTTGCAGCATTGAAAGTAACGAGACAATTATGAAAATTTTAGTTTGCATCAGCAACGTCCCCGACACTACTACCAAAATCAATTTTACCGACGACCATAAGTCGTTTGTATCCAACGGAGTTACCTTTATTATTAACCCTTACGACGAAATAGCACTTACAAGAGCTTTAGAAATTTCTGAAGCCAATGCAGGATCAACAGTTACTGTTATTCATGTGGGTGATGCTTCAGCAGAACCGACTATTCGTAAAGCACTAGCGATTGGAGCTACGGATGCGGTTCGTATTAATGCCAATGCAAGAGACGCCTTTTTTGTAGCTTCTCAGATTGCTAATTATGCAAAAGAACAAGGTTTCGACTTGATCTTAACTGGTCGTGAGTCGATTGACTATAATGGTGCTCAGGTAGCATCGATGATTGGAGAGTTATTGAACATTCCGTCTATTTCAATTGTTAAGTCGTTGACTTTAGATGGTACAACAGTAACATTGGAAAGAGAAATTGAAGGTGGAAAAGAAGTTATTAGCTGTCCTTTACCTTTAGTTGCGAGTGCATCCGAAGGAATGGCAGAACCAAGAATTGCAGGAATGCGTGGCATTATGAGCGCAAGAACTAAAACATTAGCGGTAATAGAACCATCTGATGTTCCAGCATTACAAACCATCACTAACTATGATAAGCCAGCGCCTAGAAGTCAGGTTAAACTGGTAAATGTAGATGATGTGAAAGGTTTAGTAACCCTACTTAACCAGGAAGCAAAAGTTATTTAATTCAGAACATAAACACCCAAAACGATATGTCAGTTTTAGTATATACAGAACACGCAGAAGGAAAATTCAAAAAATCAAGTTTTGAAGTTGTCTCTTACGGAGCTGCTATTGCTCAGCAATTAGGAACAAACCTGGTTGCCCTTTCAATTGGCAATGTATCATCCGACGAATTAAACAAATTAGCTCAATATGGAGCGTCAAAGATTTTATCAGTATCGGAAGATGCTTATAAATCATTTGTTAATCAGGCTTACGGTGCTGTAATCGCACAGGCTGCTCAAAAGGAAGGAGCGAACGTGGTTGTATTGTCTGCTTCGTTTTCAGGAAAAGGATTAGCACCACGTGTGGCAGTTAAATTAAATGCTGCTTACGTTGATGGAGCTGTTTCATTGCCCGATACTACAAACGGTTTTATGGTACGTAAAGGAGCCTTTTCAGGTAAGGCTTTCGCTGATGTTTCTATCAGCAGTGAGAACAAAGTAATCGCTTTAATGCCCAATGCATATAAGGTTGTTGAAAATTCACAGAATCCTAACGTAGAAGCATTTACACCAGTTGCTGGAAGTAATGATTTCGCTACAATGATTAAAGAAATCGTGCGTGCGTCGGACAAAGTTTCGTTACCAGATGCTGAGCTTGTAGTATCTGCAGGACGTGGAATGAAAGGTCCAGAGAACTGGGGAATGATTGAAGAATTAGCGCAATTATTAGGTGCTGCTACCGCATGTTCAAAACCAGTTTCTGATGCTCATTGGCGTCCGCATAGCGAGCACGTTGGTCAGACGGGTATCGCAGTTAGTCCTAATTTGTATATAGCAATTGGAATCTCTGGAGCCATTCAACATTTGGCGGGCGTTAGTTCATCAAAGGTTATCGTGGTTATTAATAAAGATCCAGAAGCTCCTTTCTTCAAGGCAGCTGATTACGGAATTGTAGGTGATGCCTTTGAAGTAGTTCCTCAATTAATTAGTGCTATAAAAGAATTTAAAGCTGTTAATGCTTAATCGAAATTTAGATTTCGAAGGCTTATGAAAAAACACAGACTTGACATTTACGGGCTTAAAAACAGTCAGACCACTACAGGTGCTTACGTCCTTACTTTATTAGAAGTTGATGGAATGCGTCGCCTTCCAATCATTATTGGCAAAGTGGAAGCTGAAGCAATTGCCGTAGAGATCGAAAAAATTGCTCCTGTCCGTCCTTTGACACATGACCTTTTCAGAACATTTGCCAACGCTTTCGAAATTACTCTTGATGAAGTAATCATCTATAATTTTAAAGAGGGAGTATTTTATTCTATGCTTTGTTGCACGTCTAAGAAAGATGGTACTCAGCACCAAATAGACTCTAGAACATCAGATGCTATTGCACTAGCGGTTCGCTTCGATGCTCCTATTTATACCTATGATAAAATCCTTAATGCCGCGGGGGTTAATCTAGAAGAAATAGATCGGCAGGACTTAGATTCAACAGATGAAACTGAGCACTATCCTCAAAACCATACACCAGCTCCGCAATCGGGTAATAAAAAGATTGTAGATGTCTATCGTGGAATGGATGACGAAGAATTAGACAATGCGCTTAACAACGCATTAGAGGATGAAGATTACGAGACGGCTTCCAAAATCAGAGATGAAATTACAAGAAGAAAAGCGGATGAGCATTCTTCCGACACTATAGATTAATTTAAAAGTCCTGCCTAGCGCAGGATTTTTTATGCCTGATAACAACCCTAAATAGATATCTTCGTACAAACGGCCTCTATAATCCAGCTATGAAAAAGTATCTAATCTTTAAAACTCTTTTTTCTTTCTTTTTGATTTCTCTTTTGTTCAGCAATTCATCATTTGCACAATGGGAATATAAACATGCTAATCCAACAGGAAACAACCTGCGAAAAATAGCTTTTGCGGATAATAACATTGGATGGATAGCCGGAGAATCAGGAACAATTTTAAAAACTACCGATGCTGGAAATACATGGACCAATCAGTACAGCTTCCAAAATGATGATATCATCGACTTAAATGTCATTGATACAAATCACATCTACTATCTGAACAATGTCAATAAACTTTATTTGAGTACTGATGGAGGTAATTCATGGACATTAAAAAGCAGTTTCTTTGGTGCTAATGCATCATCTATTTCATTCATATCGCTGAACGAAGGTTGGGCATGTGTGGGTACCAATATTCAACATACCACAGATGGAGGCAATACATGGAATAACCAGTACACGGTGAGTGGCGATAATTTAACTTCCATTAAAATAGAGAGCAACGGGAATGGAATTGCAGCGACTGAATTAGGTAGCGTGTTGCACACAACTGACTATGGCCAAACGTGGACAATCAATTCCAATTTTTCGGGAGTGTTTAATGCGATGGATATCGTGACATTTTATGCTACCGCAATCGTAGCTTTCAATAACACACTGTATAAATCGACCGACAATGGGGCAACCTGGAATGCACCCATCAATACACCGTCTTCTTTTAGCAGCTCTGCTCCTACTTCCGTAAAAATCGTTTATGCCAATGTTTATCTAGCAACAAATGGCGATGGCGAATTATTCTTTACCTCTGATGGAGGAAATACCTGGAATTCCAATACGAGTCTTATTGGTAATCCTTTAAATAGCTGTATCGGATTAAGTCCAACGAAGATCATTGCTGTTGGCGATAATGGAAAAATAGGTTTCAGTAATAATGCAGGAACAAGTTTAACCTCTTTAGATACACGCGTTACAAATCAGGAACTATGGGGGATTCATCATACAGGGACTCTTTGCTACGCAGTTGGTGATGCAGGGACTATTATTAAGTCATCGAATAGCGGACAATCATGGACGAATTTGAACTCTGGGAGTTCAGATAATTTAAAAAGCGTTGTAGCCATAAACAATAACATTGCTGTTGCTGTAGGAAATGGTGGTTCTATAATAAGAACAACCAATGGAGGTACTACATGGTCGTTAGTAAGTACTGGCTACTCAGATGATATTAGTATAATCCATCGACTTCCCAACGGAATACTTTACGCAGTTGGAAATAATGACTTGATTTTAAAATCAACGAATGATGGTAGCACATGGACTTTTGAAACAACTTCTTTTACTGGGTTTCAATACAACTTCACGGATGTTTATTTTACTTCGAACGATACCGGATTTATCGCTACTAATAGCGCTGAAATTTTAACTACGGATGATGGAGGTCAAAATTGGTACTTACGCATGACAGGATTATTTGCACCTATGACCTGCCTTAATTTTTCAGATGGATTGAACGGATGGATTGGAAGCAGTAATGGAGAAATATTTTATACGGATAACGGAGGACAATCATGGACAGATCGATCAATGGTTGGCTTTACTGGAAACATTCATCGATTGAAGTTTATAGATGTCAATATTGGATGGGCATTTACTGATCAAGGTATATTCAAAACAACTGACAATGGTTTAACCTGGGAAAAAGAATTTTCTCCTTGCAATGATGTACGTGGGATCGATTTCACTGGAAACTATTCGGCATTAGCAGTTGGAGCCGGTCAGGGAAAGATAATAGGCCGAGATGTTGACATACAAGCATTTGTTGGAGCAGGCGCCTACTGCTCAGGACATGAATATTCGTTTGGAGCATTTACATTCGGAACATTCAACAATGGAAACACCTTTATCGCGCAACTATCCGACGACTTGGGGAACTTTGATTACCCAACAACCATGGCAGTTGTGCAGGCCACTATAATGAATAGTATCACCGCTACCATTCCTGCGGGCATTCCTCCTTCTTCTCTTTACCGAATGCGAATTGCATCGACCAATCCTCCTATGTACAGCAACATTCCTTTAACAGTGCTTGATGTACATGACTCCCCTCAAGGATTAATATACGCAAATGGAAATACCACTTTTAATAATGGCGACTCTGTAACTTTAATCAATTTGAGTGGAGTGATTGGAACATACCAATGGTATAAAAACGGACTTCTGATTCCAGGTGCTACAAACGACTCATTGGTAGTTTATACCCCTGGCACTTACTTGTTGAATATTAATGATGGAATCTGCGATGGCAATTCCAATTCTATTGATGTAATTGTCAATGGAGCTTCAGGAATTTCAACTATGAATAATGTGAGTTTAAAATATTATCCGAACCCTATATCCGATAATGTAACTATTGAAATGGGGGATTTACATTTTAACCAAATTCAGGTTTTAAATCTTGAAGGAAAAGAGCTAACCAATTCAACAGGAGATTTTACGGGTACTATTACAATTCCTATGAAAGACCTTGCTCAAGGATTTTACTTATTGAAAATCAGCGAAAGTCAGCAGGCAGTAATAAAAATCTTCAAAAATTAAGTTGGTAAAAAGACAAATATTTAAATTTGATTAAATATTTGTTTTATGAGAGTGTTTTTATTTAATGTCCAAGAGAATCTTATTGCTAGTTTAACATTATTATTATTGGTGATATTCTTTATTATCATCTTACCTTACTTAATATTAGATGCCATTTTTAGTAAACCACTTACAGAGGAAGAAAAGGAGTTTAATAAAACCCGATATAACGTAAGAACAAGCTGTGGTTATTCAGCGGGATATTTATATGAACAAGAACGATTAAAAGATCCGGAATATTATCACATTATTGAAGGTGCAAAACACTAATCCAACCTCCAAAATTAAATTTTAGCAATATTGAATCTTATTAGCAATTATATTTGCAGAAATTTAATTGACCTATGAAATCATTCTTAAAATCTGTCTTAGCCGCAATGCTTGGAGTCTTATTGGCTTCGATAGTTGGCTTCTTTTTATTCATTGCATTAATTGCTGCAATTGTTTCTTCTGGAGATAGCAAAGAAGTAACCGTTAAAGATGGCTCTGTATTACATATTCAACTATCTGAAAAAGTTACCGAGCGCACATCAAAAAATCCGTTTGAAAATTTTGACATTGCAAGCTTCAGTAGTAAAAAAGGACAGCCAGGCTTAAATGATATTTTACAAGAAATAAAGTTTGCTAAAACTGATGAGCACATCAAAGGAATTTACCTTGATGTTCCTTCGGTTTCAATGGGTATGGCTACGATGGAAGAAATTCGTAATGCCCTCATCGATTTCAAAAAGTCAAGAAAATTTATTTACGCTTACGCAGAAAACTATACGCAAGGAGCTTATTACCTTGCCAGTGTAGCTGATAAAATTTATCTGAATCCACAAGGTAGTCTTGCACTTACAGGACTTTCGACTGAAATCATGTTTTTAAAAGGCACCTTAGATAAATTAGAAATTGAACCACAGATTATCCGTCACGGTAAATTTAAGAGTGCTGTAGAGCCTTACATCCGTGAGAACATGAGTGAAGAAAATCGTGCACAGATTGCAGGATTTATTAATCCAATCTGGAATCATATTGTTACTAATGTTGCATCTTCAAGAAAGATTACTCCAGATGCAATTAATTTAATGGCTGATAGCTTAAAGATTAATGAAGCAAAAGACGCATTGGACAATAAACTAGTTGACAAGCTTGCTTACTATGATGAGTTCATGGATGACTTAAGCGTGGTAGCAGGAAAGAAAAAAGGCGAAGCTCCTGAATTTATCACTTTGAATAAGTATAAAAATGCAGCGATTGCCACATCGACTGCTTCAGATAAGATTGCTGTTATTTATGCAAATGGAGAAATTTCAGGTGGCGAAGGCGACGATGAAAAAATTGGATCTGAAACATTAGCAAAAACAATTGCTGATGCTCGTAAGGATGATAAAATAAAAGCGATTGTATTAAGAGTAAATTCTCCTGGTGGTGATGCATTAGCTTCAGATGTTATCTGGAGAGAAGTAATATTAGCCAAGAAAGTAAAACCTGTTGTTGTATCAATGGGCGACTTAGCTGCATCTGGTGGATATTATATCTCTTGCGCTGCTAATAAAATCGTTGCAGAACCAACAACATTAACGGGGTCGATTGGTGTATTTGGATTAATGTTCAATGCACAAAATATGTTTAAGAATAAACTAGGAATCACATTCGATACTTATAAAACAAATACCTACGGTGATATCGGAACAATGAGTCGACCAATGACTGAAAGCGAGCGACTAATTATTCAACGTAGCGTTGATCAGGTTTATAATACGTTTACATCTCGCGTTGCAGAAGGAAGAAAAATGAAGCAAGCTGATGTGGATAGTATCGGTCAAGGACGCGTATGGTCGGGTGTAGATGCGAAACGCATTGGACTGGTTGATGAAATTGGAAATATCAATGATGCAATACGAATTGCAGCTGACTTAGCAAAAATCAAGGAATATAGAATTAAATCAATGCCTGAACAAAAAGAGCCATTTGAAGAATTGATGAGTGGCATTTCAGAAGAAGCGAAGGTTTGGTATTTCCAAACTACATTAGGTGATCAGTATTATATCCTGAAAGAACTTCAATCAATCAAAAATAAACAAGGCGTTCAAGCAAGAACATTTTACAACCTATCGTTTTAATGCGTTATAAATTATTTATAATCGCCAGTTTTTTATTTCAAATATCCTTTGCTCAAGAGCAAATCGGTTTACAAGAACTTAAAGCTGGCGATTTTTTATTTGAAGATTTAGGTGGTGGTGATTTATCGAATGCAATTAAGAAGGTTACTCCTCACTACAACGGACACTACTTTTCGCATGTAGGAATGCTTACGTCATACAATGGAAAGTTAGTTGTGATGGAAGCATATGATAATGTCGCCGATACCGTATCAATTTCAGCTTTTATTAATCGATCAAAAGAAACGATTTACGTTGGTCGATTAGATAGAAAATATAAATCTGAAGTAAACAATGCATCAGAACTTGTTAAAAATTACCGTGGCATTAAATACGATGAAAAGTATTTACCTGATAGCAATCAGATTTACTGTGCTGAATTAATTTATTATGTTTTCAAAGAAGTAAATCATCAAAAGGATTTTTTCAAGATGCAACCCATGACATTTAAAGATCCGGAAACACATGAATTATTCCCTGGCTGGATTAATTACTATCAAAAGTATTTTCAGATGGATGTCCCTGAAGGCAAACTTGGAATTAATCCTGGATTATTAATTAATGATAAGCGTTTAAGTGTTTATCGTTTGAAGTGATAGTTACTAACAAATCAATAAAATCAACCTATTTTAATTTTAGCTAAATATTTTTGTCATTTAATTTTTCATATGACACAAAATTATTTTTCTATCAATAGTAGAATTAACAAATTAATCCAATCCTTAAATCATGATGAGATTTTAAGCATTGCAAGTAAGTTAAATTTAACTTTCATTCCACAAAAAAGTTCCCATCCGATTTTTGGAGGGGTGTCCGAAGGACGGGGTGGTTTAGTGACAATAAACAATCGACAATATTTAAAAGCTTTCCGAAGGAAGCTGCGTAATAATTCTACATGTGCAGAAGCCTACCTGTGGAATTATTTAAAAAAATCACAGGTTAGTGGTAAAAAAATCAGACGACAACATAGTATTGGAAATTTCATTTTAGATTTTTATTGCCCTTCAGAGAAATTAGCTATTGAATTAGATGGAGAAGTCCATTCTACTCCTGATACAGAAGAAAATGATGCTATAAGAACTCACTTTTTAAATAGCTACGGAATAAATGTAGTGAGATTTGAAAACCAATTGGTATTTGATGCGCTTGATTATGTTATTTCTGAAATTAAAAAGCATTTTGACCACCCCCTGCCCCCTCCTCTTTTAAGAGGGGATCTGCATTATTTAACACTATTCGATCTTGAAGAATATTTAGTAGGATATTTTGAATCCAACATTATTGAAATTAGTAGTTTAGAAGAGATAATACCCAACAACAAATTTGAATTTTGGAATACAGTTTACAAAGGCAGGCTTTTTAGGACTAAAAGCAGATGACATTCACCGCAAATTTGCGGTGAATAAACAGTTTTTTCACCGCACGAAAATTCTATTCAGAACTTAAAAATTATATCCTAGCGTAAAGATATATTCGAACGCCCAGAAATGATGTCGTGCGCGACCTTGATAGGGTAATAAGGCAGATGTATAATTTACGAATGACCATTTCGCTTCATTCTCAAAAAAGATACGATGATGAAAATCGTAACGTAAACCAGCATCGATACCAACAAGGTATCCCGCTACATGAAACTGATCATCGCGACGGAGATTGTTGATGGTGCAATCAGTACGAGGAAAAACAAATCCTCCCCCTGCTCTACCAATTAAACTTAACCAATGATTTCCATTTTTACTATGCATAACATCCATACGCTTTGTAGCCATGAACATTGCGAAGTTAGCACCGTTAGTATGCTCAAAGGATAATAAAGTATTTCCATCTTTATCAGGACCTACCACAATTGAAGTATCAACCTCCCTTCCAAAAAACTTCCCTTTCATCTTTACGGTCTGGCCATTAGTAACCACATACTTTGCGTGATCATAATTAAATTCAAATCCCCAATCACGTTTTGCTCCACCAAAAAATCCAATTCGAAATGAATATTGTGGAATGGCTAAATCAGTTGAAAAAATATCTCTGATACCTGGACGATCTTCTGCCTTTGCATCCTCAATAACGAAGTCGTAATAACCGTTTCGGCGACTATCACTAAAGTGTATATCACTTTTAGTGTACCAGTCTAAATTATAACCCCACGAAAAATACCAATTGTATTTGGCAGTATTGAATTTATAAGGACTTGATGGTGTTACTGCATCTTGAGCAAAAAGATAATTGAAAGAAAATAGTGCAACAATTAGTGCTATAAGTGAGGTGCGTTTCATACAAGCAAAATTAGTAGTTTACATCATTTGAAAAATATTTTATTGCTGATATTTATCGCACTTCAAATTAAGCTGTATTTTTAAACCATGGAGAATTATCAAATTGCTGATTTACTTAAGGACATTGCGCGTTTATTGGAACTTCACGGGGAGAATTCCTTTAAAATAAAATCCTATCAGAATGCGGCCTTCAAACTTGATCGACTAACGACTCCTATTTACGGATTATCGAAAGAAGAACTAGAAAATATTGATGGAATTGGAAAAAGCCTAAGTGTTAAACTGTCGACTTACTTCACAACAGGAGAAATAGAAGATTATCAAAAATTATTAAACGATACTCCCGAAGGTGTTTTAGACATCATGCATGTGAAAGGCATCGGACCTAAAAAGACGGCTATCATCTGGAAAGAAATGGGCATCGAGTCATTAGGAGAATTGCTCTATGCTTGCAATGAAAATCGCCTGATAGAAATCAAAGGGTTTGGAGCTAAAACGCAACAACAAATCAAAGAAGCTGTTCAATACAAACTAGCCAGCAAAGGATATTTTCATTATGCTACCGCAGAACAATTAGCGTACACTCTTTTTCAAAAAATAAATAAGTCGATTGGAGTAAATTGGAATTATTGTGGTGAATTCAGAAGAAAATGTGAGATACTTCAGAATATTGATCTGATTATAAAAAACAGTTTCACTGACGAATTTAAAACCTTCTATTCTTCGAATAAAGAATTAACAGAACTAAAATCTAACGAAACGAGTATTGAACTAAATACATCTATCGGATTACCTATCGTTATAAAAATAGTTGCTGATAATGATTTTATCTATGAAACATGGAAGCATACAGGAAATGAAAAACATCTTGCTTTTTGTCTTGATAATAAAAATAGTATCAACCTAACGACTTGCACATCCGAAGAAGAAATTTACCAAACGCTTTCACTACCCTATTACATTCCGGAAATTCGTGAAGGTCTTTTGGAAGCAAAATACGCAACCGAAAAAGAAACACCTCTATTTATCGAGTATACTGACTTAAAAGGATGCTTGCATAATCATAGTACATACAGCGATGGAATTCATTCACTAAAAGAAATGGCTAATGCAGCACTAGATTTAGGACTTACCTATTTCGGCATTTGTGATCACTCTAAAAGTGCTGGCTATGCAAACGGATTATCCATCGAGCGCGTACTGCAGCAACATCAGGAAATTGATTTGCTAAATAAAGAATATACTTCCTTCAAAATATTCAAAGGCATTGAAAGTGATATTTTATCCGATGGTAGTCTTGATTATCCAAATGAAATTTTAGCATCTTTCGATTTCATTGTTGCATCTGTGCATTCAGGATTAAAAATGGACGAAGAAAAAGCAACGACTCGTTTAATTAATGCAATTGAAAATCCTTTTACAACTATTCTTGGTCACCCTACAGGACGTTTGTTATTAGCTCGTAAAGGTTATCCTATTGATCATAAAAAAGTGATTGACGCGTGTGCTGCTAACAATGTTGTTGTCGAGTTAAATGCACATCCTTATCGTTTAGATATTGATTGGCGCTGGATAGATTACTGCATGGATAAAAATGTGATGATATCCATTAATCCCGACGCGCATGAAACTGCAGGTCTACTCGATATGCATTACGGTGTATATGCTGCTCGTAAAGGCGGACTTACGAAAGAACATACTTTCAACGCATTAACATTGGAAGAAATTAACAATTGGTTTCAGAAAAAGAAAAGTCGATGATTTAGTTTGAATAATTTCTTTCCGTATATTTAGAACATAAAATTTTCGCAATGCCAATCATCAATTCGGTACTTTCATGGTTCATGATGCAACGCAATCATCAGATTGAGACATTCATGCGTTATCCGAATGAAGTGCAGGAAGATTTATTGAAGAAACTAATTGGCTTTGCTCGTCATACTGAATTCGGACAGAAATACGACTTTTCTTCTATTACGTCAACAAAAGAATTTCAAGATCGTGTACCGCTTCAAGATTACGAATCCTTAAAGCCTTATATCAATCGACTTAAAAACGGAGAGCAACAATTACTTTGGCCTTCTGAAATAAAATGGTTTGCTAAATCATCTGGTACTACTTCCGATAAATCGAAATTTATTCCTGTTAGTCCTGAATCATTAGAAGATTGTCACTATAAAGGTGGGAAAGATTTGCTTTGTATTTATTTCCATAATAATCCTGAGACGAAATTATTCGATGGCAAATTATTATCCCTTGGAGGAAGCCACCAGATTAATACGACCAACAACGAATCATTTTATGGTGATTTAAGCGCTATATTAATTGAGAACCTTCCATTCTGGATTCAGTTATTTCAAACACCAGAGCGTTCAATTGCGTTAATGGATGAATGGGAATCAAAAATCGAAAAGATTGCTTTAGCAACCATGAATGAAAACGTCACCAATTTAAATGGCGTACCTTCATGGACGTTAGTATTGCTAAAAAGAGTTTTAGAATTAAGTGGTAAAAATAATATTCTTGAAGTCTGGCCTAATCTTGAATTGTTCGTTCATGGCGCTGTGAATTTTAGTCCGTATAGAGATCAATTCAAAAAATTAATCCCTCGAGATGATATGTATTATCTCGAAACATACAACGCATCAGAAGGATTTTTCGGAATACAAGATCAACGTAATTCAGATGAAATGTTGTTGATGCTCGACTATGGCATCTACTACGAATTTATTCCAATGAGTGAATGGAATAATGAAAATCCGAAGACACTTACATTGGATGAAGTTCAACTAAATCAGAACTACGCGATAGTAATTACTACAAATGCAGGCTTATGGCGCTATAAAATTGGCGATACTGTTTGCTTTACCTCTTTGAGTCCTTACAGAATAAAAATCACCGGAAGAACCGCTCATTTCATTAATGCTTTTGGTGAAGAGATGATTATTGACAATGCAGAGAAAGCTTTATTCGAAGCATGCATTGCAACAGGTTCTCACATTAAAGATTATACAGCTGCTCCAGTTTATTTTTCTGACGAAGCATCAGGAGCACATGAATGGTTAATTGAATTTGATGCTTTACCGAATGATATTGATGATTTCCGAAATAAATTGGATGAGGCGTTAAAAAAATTAAATAGCGATTACGAAGCGAAGCGATATAAAGACAAAGTATTAAATGCTCCAATTGTTAGAGTATTGCCTTCGGGAAGTTTTTACAACTGGATGAAATCAAGAGAGAAATTAGGTGGACAACATAAAGTTCCGCGCCTCTCAAACAACCGAACATTTGTAGATGAAATTTTAAAACAATGTTTCGAAAGTATTTAATTGCACTCTTCATTTTTTTCGGTTGCATGCAAATCAATTTTTGCTTCGGACAAACGGATAGCATTAGCAATGTAATCGATTTTTCAATTGACGGATTTGGGAATTTATATGTGGCAAAGAAAAATTCCGAATTCATCAAAATAAATTCAGAAGGAAAAACACTTAGAGTTAATAGTCGTAAAGATCTTGGAGCACCAACTAGCATTAATGCAGAAAACCCATTACGAATTTTAATATTTTATAGAGAGCAAGGTTGGCTAATTATTGCTGATAATCAATTAGCATTTCAGTTTGAGATTGATTTGAAACTATTAGGATTTACCGACCCTACCCTTGTGGCAAACTCCTTTGATGGCAGCATTTGGGTATTCGACAGAGGAAATGGCACGTTGAACAAAGTTAGCATCAATTCAACGGGAGCTCAGCTTTCTGGCGCCATCGACTTACGACAAATTCTTTTTATTGAACTTAATCCTCAGCAATTGCTTACAGATGGAAATTATTTGATCTTAGGTAATGATAATCTAATCTACGTTTTTGATCGTTACGGTACATACATTCGTAAAATCGAGTTGGATAGCACACCTATTACGGTAAGCATAGAGGGAACAATGGTGAATGCTAGCACCCAAAACAGCGTTTATGCCTGCGATATAAGATACTTATCTGCCCCCACCAAATATGCTGCTATTGGCAATAATAACTTGAGAAAATCGGTAGTTACCAGCAATAAGTTATACGAATTATTACAAGGCGACATTTTAAGGATTTCTCCCTCTAAAAAATAACTTATTAACATTTTTTTGGAGAGTAATAAATACCGATTATTTTTGATTCGAAGAAGGAATTTTCCTTTATCCAATCAAATCAAAATTTTACTCCATTGGCAACACAACAGAAAGGTTTACATATTGCAATTGCAGGCAATATCGGTTCGGGAAAGACTACACTTACCAGTTTATTAGCAAAGAATTTAAAGTGGGAACCTCATTTTGAAGATGTAGATGATAATCCGTATTTGAATGATTTCTATGAGGACATGCAGCGTTGGTCATTTAACTTACAGATTTATTTCTTGAACAGCCGTTTCAACCAGGTAGTAAATATTCGTAAATCTAGTAAGACGATTATTCAAGATAGAACTATTTACGAAGATGCTTACATCTTTGCTCCTAACTTACATGCAATGGGATTAATGACTACGCGTGATTTTAATAATTACATGGAGTTATTTAATTTGATGTCAACATTCATCGCACCGCCAGATTTAATGATCTATTTAAGAGGAAGTGTTCCTGCGTTAGTAAATCAAATTCAGAAGCGTGGTCGTCCTTATGAGAATTCTATTCGTTTAGATTACTTAAAGCGTTTGAATGAGCGTTACGAGGCTTGGATTTCACAATACGAAGCTGGTAAGTTATTAGTGATCGATATTGATGATATCAACTTCGCAGAAAATCCTGAGCACTTAGGAATGGTCATTAATAAGATCAATGGTGAATTAAACGGATTGTTTTAATTCCAACGAAGCAATTACTTCCTTTCACAGATTTAAGAAAGTTAATACAGCAGTACATTTAAAATGAAACACAAAATAAAAGTACTGTTTAAACTAATTTCCTTTTTTGGTATTTGGCACGGACTTAAGCTACAACTACAATTTGTTTTTGAAAATACTCAATCCATAAAACTTCCTTCATTTAATCATCCTTTTTCACTTCGAAAAAACACATCTGATCAATCCACTTTTGAACAGGTTTTTTTGAATGATGAATACAATTTAAATTTTATTCAAAACCCGAAAGTTATTATTGATGGCGGAGCAAATATTGGGTTGTTTGCACTTCAAATGAAGAAGCAATTTCCTAATGCCAAAATCATCAGCATAGAACCTGATCCTGAAAACTTCCAACTACTTCAAAAGAACTTAGCTCCCTACTCGCAAGTTGATTTTGAAAATGCTGGAATTTGGAATAAAGATACACAGCTAAAAGTGTATGATAAATACAACTGTGGTAAATGGGGAATGGTGGTTGAAGAAGACATAACAAACGGATCAATCAAAGCAATCGCTATTGATACCTTGCTTGATAAATATAAAATTGATCAAATCGATATTTTAAAAATAGATATCGAGACGAGTGAAAAACAATTATTCTCTTCCAATTTTGAACATTGGCTACCCAAAACAAAGGTTATTATTATTGAACTTCACGATCGAATGGAAGAAGGTTGTGCGAAATCATTTTTCTCGGCAATTAATAAATGCTATACTAAATACAGTTATTCAACGTTAGGTGAAAACGTTATTATTACTAACCTTGATTTAGTCTGATTTAATTCTCGTTTTCTTAATGAAACATTTCTTTTTATTTTGCTGCACCACCATTTTTATTTTATCTATATTAATAGAACCTGCTAAAGTTGAATTTCCCGAAACCCCTGAAGAGAGAATCCAACTTGACTCAAGCGATGTAGAAAACCTGACAAAAAGATTAGATTGGAGTATACAGAAGAATGATCAATATGCGACTATGAAAGCGCTTATTCCATTTGCTGAAAACCCAGATAGTAAAATCGACACTTTTGAAATAATCATTTCAAATCCTAAAGAAAAAAACATAAAACCAAAAATTGAATTAATTGCGCCTGCTTCAATTAATTCATCAAAGGGACTTGATATCATTTTTTTACAACAGCCAAATCTAGAAGATAGCATAATATGGGATGGTGATGGTCCAGTTCATTTAGATTTAGTTGCCTCTAAAGAAGGGAAAAGTGTTGCCGCAATTCCTGATGGTCTATTGAAACTTGAAGATGGAAAGCCCTACGACTTCATTCAAAAATGTAATGGGTTTAATCAATTACTAATTGAGTTTGAGTATAAGAATGGAAATAAGAAAAGCATTCTACAACAATTAGTAACTTTTACGGAGTACTATAGGGAAATTGAGTAATTAAACGACTATTAAACTCCTACCGTTTTTCTCTTAAACTCACTCGTAAAATGGAATTCAACATCCGGATGATTTTTGATCATCTGATCTAACATCCATTGTGAGTCGGCTAAATAAACCAGCAAGCCATCTTTATCAATCGCAACCTGATGTTGTCTGAACTTCACGAATTCATCCAGCTTATTTTTATCGGAAGAAGTAACCCAACAAGCCTTATAAACACTCATCGCATTGAACTTACAAGACGCACCATACTCGTGTTGTAAACGATATTGAATTACTTCGAATTGAAGTTCCCCTACTGTTCCAACAACTTTACGTGTTCCACCTCCCATAATAAATAACTGCGCAACTCCTTCATCTGTCAACTGCGTAATACCTTTTTCAAGTTGCTTTGTTTTCATGGGGTCTGTATTGATCAACTCCTTGAAAATCTCAGGCGAGAAGCTCGGTATTCCTTGAAACATCATGTTCTCCCCTTCTGTCAACGTATCACCAATTTTGAAGTTACCTGAATCGTATAATCCAATCACATCTCCCGGATACGCTTCATCAATAATATTTTTACTCTGTCCTAAGAACGTTGCAGGATTATTAAAGCGCATATCCTTATCTAATCGAACGTGATGATAAAATTTGCTGCGTTCAAACTTTCCACTGCAGACACGTAAGAATGCAATACGGTCGCGGTGACGAGGATCTAAGTTCGCATGGATTTTAAAAACAAAACCTGAGAATTTATTTTCCGTTGGAGTCACTTCGCGTTTGTCTGTTGGACGAGTACCAGGATTAGGAGCAATCTCAATAAATGTATCCAACATTTCTTTCACTCCAAAATTATTAATTGCAGAACCAAAAAACACAGGTGCTACTTCTGCTGATAAATAAGTTGAACGATCAAAGTCTCCATAAACACCTTCAATCAAATCTACATCTTCACGAAGTTGATTTGCATATTGCCCAGCTAATTGATCAATCATCGGATCATTCAAATCCGTGATAGCAACTCCTTCTGGCTTTTTATCGCTTCCAGGTGTAAAAGCATACAAACTCTTATCAAACAAATTATAAACGCCTTTAAATGTCGAACCCACACTAATCGGCCAGCTTAACGGACGAACTTTAATCTTTAATTTCTCTTCTAATTCATCTAGCAAATCAAAAGGATACTTTCCCTCGCGATCCATTTTATTAACGAAAATAATTACCGGCGTATCGCGCATACGACAAACCTCCATTAATCGATACGTTTGCTCCTCTACCCCTTTCTGACAATCTACCACAAGAATTACAGAGTCAACAGCAGAAAGCGTACGATACGTATCTTCCGCGAAATCCTTGTGACCAGGAGTATCGAGTAATGTAATGAGTGTATCGTTGTATTCGAAATTCATAACTGAAGTAGCTACTGAGATACCACGCTGTCTTTCTATCTCCATAAAGTCGGAGGTAGCGCTTTTTTTAATCTTATTCGACTTAACAGCGCCTGCAGTTTGAATAGCACCACCGAACAAGAGGAATTTCTCTGTTAAGGTTGTTTTACCTGCATCGGGGTGACTAATAATAGCGAAGGTTCTGCGCTTCTGAATTTCCTGATTTACACTCATACCATTAATTGAGGGGTAAATTTACGATTTGTTAAGCACAATGCCATTCAAGTACAATGATTATCTTTGAGCTTCAATTTTAAAAACCTATGAAAAACTTATCGATTGCATTAAATATCGTTTTATTAGTCGCTGTTGGATTTTTATACTATAAAGTTTATAGCTCAGAAGAGTCAAATGTGGTGATTACAGGACAGGCTGCACAATCGAAAATCGTGTATGTTAATTCTGATTCCTTAATGGAAAATTATCCATTGTATCAAACGATAAAAAAATCGATGGAGAAAAAGCGCGACAGTCTTGATTTAGTTTTTCGTCAGCGTGGTGAATCTCTACAAAAGGAAATTGAGAACTATCAGCAAACGGGTGCTATGTTATCAGAAGCAGACCGTGCTCGCAGGGAAGAAGATTTAACGCGTCGCCAGCAAGCTTATGTTACTGATCGTGACGCGACACTTGAAAAATTATCGAAAGAAGAAGATACGATGACAGATAGTTTACACAACGAATTAATGACGTATGTAAAGTCTTTCAACAAAAAGCATGGTTATGATTTTATCTTTGGATATACTCGCGGTGGTGGCATCCTTTACACGAATGATTCGCTAGATATCACCAAAGCATTAACGAAAGGATTTAAGAAGTAATTATTTACTTACTGATTGAACTGGCAACTGACCAGTTTCAATTTGCCTTACAATTTGTTCAATCATTTGATCTTGTCCTTCAGCATCATATTCGGTTTTAAGATTAGAGCCAAATAAACGAGCTAATCCTTGCCAGAAAAATGCTTGCAAACTACCTCTTAACTCTTTAACGAGCGAATAACTACTACTCCCTGTTTCTCGATCAATAAGTTTAATTAAAATTCTTCCTTGCGTCATTGTCAGTTTTTTCAACTCTTGCTCGAACTGATCTTTTAACTCGCGCTCTGTTTCTTTAATAAATCTTTTCTTCTGACGCTCGTTGGTCATCGTAGCAACCTGGTCATTGATATATTTTAACTTCGTGGAAGCTAACTTTGCATAAGGATATACACGAATTACATCGCGACGTAATTTTAAATACGCCTGTTGTCGTGCTGCAGCTTCCGGAGATAAAGGAGCAACAATTTCTACTCCCGCTAAATAAACAGTTGGAATCGTATCACCATTGATGATCGTACCTAATAATTTAATTCTACCGTCCGGCATTACCGTTTGGGCTTTACACAAAAAAGTCATCGTAGCTAATATTAGCGTAAAAAATATCCGATGACGACAAACAGTTTTCAAGTATGGCTGAATTTTAATTTAACCTATTCAGCTTCCATTTAGAAACGGAACCTGCATTTGTTTGTTGTGAAGAAGGCGTAATTTTTTTTGCTGCTGCCTTTTGAAGATGTTGGGCCATAAAGGTTGCAACAATAGCTTCGTCATCTGTTGGATGCTCTTGTAATACTTCTGGAGTAAAATAATGCTTCACAAAATGCGTATCGAAATTACCACTACGAAAAGCATCATGCTTCATTACAAATTTGCAAAATGCTAAAGTCGTCTGACAACCAACAATCGTATATTCATCAATTGCGCGAATCATACGTTCCATTGCTTGTTCACGATTCTCCCCCCAAGTAATCAACTTTGCAATCATCGGATCATAATAGATTGGAATGTCCATTCCCTCTTCAAAGCCATCATCTACACGTACTCCTGAGCCTTGCGGACGAACATAACGAACTAACTTTCCAATATCAGGTAAGAAATTATTTGCAGGATCTTCAGCATAAACACGTACTTCAATCGCATGTCCGTTAATTGCTAAATCATCTTGTGTGAATGATAACTTCTCCCCTTGCGCAACTAATATTTGCTCCTTTACTAAATCTTTTCCTGTTATCATTTCCGTTACCGGATGCTCTACTTGCAAACGCGTATTCATTTCTAAGAAATAGAAATTCTTGTTTTCGTCCAGTAAAAACTCTACCGTTCCAGCACCTACGTAATTGCACGCCTTCGCTACCATCACGGCACACTCACCCATTGCTTTCCTTATTTCAGGAGTAAGAACTGAACTTGGCGCTTCTTCTACTACCTTCTGATGGCGACGTTGTACCGAACATTCACGCTCGAATAAATAAACAACATTTCCATGTGTATCACCCAACACTTGAATCTCAATATGACGCGGTGATCCAACATAACGCTCAATAAAAACAGAACCATCGCCGAAAGCAGATTGCGCTTCACTCACTGCACGTTGCAGATTTTCTTCAAACTGTTCGGCCTTCTCTACGATGCGCATTCCTTTTCCACCGCCACCGGCAGATGCTTTAATCAAGATTGGAAATCCAACTTGTGCTGCTACCTTCTTCGCTTCTTCAACATCTGTAATTGCATAATCAGTTCCTGGCACTAATGGAATATTATACTTTTTTGCAGCCGCTTTCGCTGATAATTTATCACCCATCATTTCCATCGACTCAGGCGATGGTCCAATGAGTGTAATATTAGCCTCACGTAAAGCACGAGCAAAAGAAGCATTCTCACTTAAAAATCCGTAACCCGGGTGAATTGCTTGTGCCCCTGTTTTCTTAGCAGCATCAATAATTTTATCAATTACTAAATAACTCTGGCTAGATGCAGCAGGACCAATACACACTGCTTCATCTGCATAACGTACATGCAATGCATCGCGATCAGCTTCTGAGTAAACAGCAACTGTTTTAATTCCCATTTCACGCGCCGAACGCATAATGCGTAAAGCAATTTCTCCTCTATTCGCTATTAATATTTTCGTAAATTTCATCAGACACAAATTTGAGTGTCAAAGATAATAATTATCGACTTCAAATTTGTTTGATTAAAGGGATTGAACGGCTCATAATCCTACGTGTAAGTATTAAATCTATTCAATAATCAAAAGTTACTATAAATCGCACTCGAGCCGTGCGTATCATTTTTGCAGAACATAAGGCCTTGGTCGCTGATCCCGATGCATCGGGACTCGAAGCGCGAAGGCCATTACAAAAGGTTTGATTATTCAAATTAAAATGTGAATTAAACCTTGAACAACCCCAAAGCCTGATGAGGAGTCATAACTGGAATCTTCGATTTTTTAAAATCCTTTGTGTTACGAGTCACAAACCCACTAATTTTTTTGTTATTCATCATTGAGTGAATTGTTACGGCATCTTCAAAATCAGAATACCCCGCATTAAGTGAATCATGAATCGCGGTTTCATCCGTTTCAACTGTTTCTGAAATCATGTGCAAATTGCGTAATATCTTTATTGCCGACTGATGATTCGTCAACTTTCTTATGATATAGTAGGTATTATTATACGACAAAGCCGTAATATAAAGTTTGGCTTTTCCATTTTGAGAAAGCTCGAATAACTCAGCAACTTCGCGCGAGAAAGGTTTTCGATCATTTAAAAAATCGATGACCACACAGGTGTCTAATCCGAGATGTATCATTTCGAATATTTTTCATTGATAGATGAACTTATTTCCGACTTATAATCAAAACCAGCAGGTACATTAACCGAGCCCAGCAATTTCATAATAGCAGGAGAATAGGCTTCTTTCTGACCATCTTTTATGACAAGTGCATTAAGATAATTTTCAACTAGTGAAGAAATACTTTTACCATTTTTCTGAGCGTATTTTTTAGCTTTCTCGATGGTTACCTTGTTTACCGTTAAAGTTAATTTGACATTCATAACACGTATATTTTGAGCATCAAAGATACGTATTGGATGATTAAATGTTGTTTGCATTTTTAAATTTTTCGGCAAAACAACAAAAGAATTTTTAGATTATTCGTTTATAAGCATTTACAAACGTTTAACTTCAAAAAAAGAAATTAACAAATCGGTGTATATCAAAAATATACAATGGAAGTCATAATACTTATTACTCTTTTTTATTTTCAGTATTTAAATTTAAAAAAGAATTGGAATTTGACTTCTAACATAGTTATATTTGAATATGAAAAAAAATGTTGCTATCGATGCTTTGAATAAAATGCCTAATAATTTTGAACTTGACCGCCTCCTAGAAGAGCTAATAGTCATTGATAAAATCGACAAAGCTCTTATTCAAGAAAAGGAAGGAAAAACGGTTAGCCATGAAATGGTTAAAAAGCAAGTAAAAAAATGGCTGAAATAATTTGGACTAAGTGGGCAATTAAGGACTTGAAATCCATTTTTGAATTTGTTTCTATTGATTCCAAATTTTATGCTGCAAGATTTATCGATTCTATAATTTCAAGAGTAGATCAGCTTTCAAAATACCCTCTTTCTGGAAGGATTGTACCTGAAAAAAAACAATCCAGCAATAAGGGAGTTGATAAATGGTAACTACCGAATTATTTATAAAATAAACAAATCGCATATTACTATTCTAAGAATTCACAATTCTGCGCGACGTATAAGATAATTCGACTTGTAAAACATATAACTGAGTCGAATTTACTAATTCAAAACAAAATAAGCAGCATTTAGGACAGATGCAAAGGTGACCCAAAGTAAATAAGGAACATTCATTATTCCGGCGACCTTATCTAGCTTTTTAAATAGATGAATCATAGTAGCAATCATTACCCACATCAGAATAATTTCTGCAAGAGCAAAACCGATCAAGTACCATCTAAAAAAGATCAGGCTCCAAAAGAAATTTAAAATCATTTGCAAAGCGAATATCCCAATTGCTTTATCACGGTCTTCAGAAACTGGCAATATCCAAATACGATAAAGCGAAATCCCCATTATTAAATAGAGGGTTGTCCATACAGGCCCAAATACCCAATTAGGAGGATTAAAAGAAGGCTGATTTAGTGTTGTATACCAATCATTAATTGAATTAGCAGTTAAGAATCCTGAGAAGCCACCAATAACCATTGGAAGCAAAATAGCAATAATGAGTTTGATTGATTTCGGCATAGTAGAAATAAAAAAGCAGTTTGTTAAAGATAACAAACTGCTCGGAATATGTTTTAATTAATTTAATTACGCTACCACCTTCTGCACTAATTCAGCAGCTTCTTTTAATTGAATTGCTGAATATACT
>CAINEC010000130.1 GCA_903847585.1 uncultured Bacteroidota bacterium | reverse complement strand
GTTATGAGTCGGCGAACTTTAATACAACAACTTGTTCTTGGGATGTAACGGGTTCACAACCTTCACAACCAAGTTTAGCTTGTTATGAAACTGCAACATTCAATACAACTACTTGTACTTGGGATATAACAGGTTCTCCTACTGCTGCGATTGTAACAACTACAACTAGTTGCGATAGCTATGTATGGTCAGCTAACGGTACGACCTATACGCAAAGTGGTACTTATAACTACTATGCAAACTGTCAGGATTATACTTTAAACTTAACAATTACTGCTTCAACCGTTTATTATGCAGATGTTGATGGTGATGGTTATGGAAATGCTGCAGCAACTTCTAATTCTTGTAATGGCGCTCCTACAGGTTATGTTGCACAAGCAGGCGATTGCAACGATAACAACTTAAGCATCTATCCAGGAGCTACAGAGGTATGTGGAAACGGAATTGATGATAACTGCGATGGATCTATTGACGAAGGAACAAGTGTAACTGCTAATCCGATTGTTGGTAATCTTCAAATTTGTAATTTATATGCGAATGCGAAGACACTTACTACTGCAACTTTAGCAGATGCTATTAGCTACAACTGGACTGTACCTTCTGATATGACAATTACTTCAGGTCAAGGAACAAATTCGATTGTTGTAAGCTGGGGCAACATCAACCTACTTCAAAACGGTATTATTGGTAATGTAACGGTAACGCCTGTACTATCTACATCAGGTTGTTTAACAGTTGTACCTGCATCTATTCCTGTAGACTTACAATACACTGCGCCAGTAACGCCTCCTTCTATCTCTGGACCTAGTGCAATTTGTCCTAATGAAAGTGGAGTTTACTCAATTGCTACAGTAAAACGTGCTTCATCTTATGATTGGACAGTTCCAAATGGAGCAACAATAACTAGTGGAGCAAATTCAAACATCATTAATGTTTCTTACGCAAATGGATTTGCAGGTGGTAATATTACAGTAGGTGCTCGTAACGTATGTGGAATAAGTACACCATTACGTTCTCGATCAGTTACACTTAATATATTGCCAGCACCGACTGCTATCACTGGACCTGTAGATGGTTTATGCAATGCATCGAATTCAAACTATTTAGTTAGTGCTATGAATGGTGCATCAAGTTACAATTGGACAGTTCCAACAAATGCTTCTATCAACAGCGGACTAAATAGCAATAATATCAGTGTTGATTTCAATGGATCTTTCACAACAGGTAACATTACTGTAGCTGCTGTAAACAATTGTGGTGTTGGAGCTACTCGTAGTTTAGCTGTTAAAGCTGCTCCTGCTATACCAGGAACAATTACAGGACCTGCAAGTGCTTGCACTGGAAGTACACAATCGTATGCAATTTCAACAGTGCAAGGTGCTTCTAATTATATATGGACAGTTCCAGGTGGTGCAGTAATAAATAGCGGACAAGGAACTAAAAATTTGAATTTAAATTTTGGTTCTAACGCATCTGCAAATGGAACTATCACTGTAAAGTCTTCGAACACTTGTGGTACCTCGACAGCAAGAGTATTGGCTGTGACAACTACTATTTGTCCTAGACTAAGTGATGCTACAACTCAATTAGAAGTTTATCCAAATCCAGCTAACTCATTTATCAATTTATCATTTAATGTTGATCAATCGCAACAAGCAACTATCATTTTACGCGATGCAGCTGGTCGTATTGTATACAATGAATTAATTGATGCAGCAGCAGGATTTAATAATCAACAAATTGAATTATCTAACTTTTCGAAGGGTGTTTACTTTGTTCAGTTACAAACAGCTTCTAGTTCAGAAAATACACGATTGATTGTAGATTAATTCATCTATAATCTTAAAATTAAAATCCTCAGGTGAAAGCCTGGGGATTTTTTTTGATTGATAAAATTGTTAAATTTTGTTAAAATTGTGCAATTATGATAGTATTACTATTATATTTGCCAAAAATTAAACTACTTATGTTTGAGCTTCCTACCACAATTCCGATACAGGTCAACGCGAAACTTTACCTTAAAGATCCTAATAGCAGCGATTTAGGGATTAAGATCGTCTCTAAGAGCATTGATTTGATTAACGCTATCGGGTTTGAAGATTTTACGATTCGTAAATTAGCGCAGGCTATTAACTCTACAGAAGCATCTGTTTACAGGTATTTTGAAAGTAAACAAAAGTTATTGCTCTATCTTATTTCCTGGTATTGGAGCTGGATGGAATACCGATTGGTTTTTGCTACAACGAATATTAGCTCATCCAAAGTTAAATTAGAACGTGCGATTAGCTTGATTACGGATAAAATCGAGCATGATGAAAAGTATAACTATATTAACTTGAAGAAATTAAATAGTATTGTTTTTACTGAATCAACTAAATCATTTTTAAATAAAGAAGTTGATAAAGAAAATAAACTGGGAGCCTTCAGTGAGTATAAAAAATTTGTTGAGAAGGTATCTGATATAGTGATTGAATTGAATCCGAAATATAAATTCCCGAATATGTTGATTTCAACAGTTATTGAAGGAGCTCATTTGCAGCATCATTTTACAGAGCATTTACCACGTTTAACAAATGCGTCAACAAAAGAAGATCACATACAACTTTTCTTTTCAGATATTGTTTTTAAATCAATAGCAACAACAAAAAAATAATGGACAACTACCCTAACCCATTAAACAGATTCTGGTCGCTGTTAAAAGCGAATAACAAAGAGATTAGACAGATTTATTCGCTTTCATTTTTCAGCGGACTAGTAGCGCTTACACTACCATTAGGTATTCAAGCCATTATTAATTTAATTCAAGGTGGAGAAATTTCCATCTCTTTTATCGTATTAATTATAATAGTTATTGCTGGAATTATCCTCGCAGGAACGTTACAAGTAATGCAATTGCGCATCACGGAGAATATTCAGCAATCGCTATTTGCAAGAGCAGCATTCGATTTTGCTTTACGTATTCCGAATATTAAATCAGAAGAGCTGTATAAAAAATATGCTCCTGAATTAATGAACCGTTTTTTTGATATTACCACCATTCAAAAGGGATTATCAAAAATTCTGATTGATTTTTCTTTGGCAACCTTGCAGATTATTTTCGGATTGTTTTTACTTTCTCTTTATCACCCACTCTTTATTTTATTAAGTATTACCGTTGTGGTTGTGCTTTATGTAATTCTTAAGTATACAAGTAAAAAAGGTTTTGAAACGAGCGTTAAAGAGTCAGGAAATAAATTCAATGTCGCGTTTTGGTTGCAGGAATTGGCGCATGCAAGAGTATCTTTTAAAATGGCTGGAAATGCTAATCTCGCAGGTGGTGAGACTGACCGAAGAGTAAATAAGTATTTAACTGCTCGTGAAAATCACTATACGATACTTAAACAGCAAATGGTTTATTTAATCGGGTTTAAAGTTTTTATTGCTGCTTGTTTGCTTAGTATCGGTGGTGTGTTAGTAATTAATCAGCAAATGAACATAGGACAGTTTGTCGCAGCTGAATTGATTATTTTACTTGTTATTGGTTCCGTTGAAAAGATTATTCTTTGTTTGGAAACGATTTATGATGTTCTAACATCGTTAGAAAAAATTGGACAAGTATCCGACCTTGAGTTAGAAAATTGTGATAACGGTTTATTAATAGATGGTTCAAATTCGTTAAGTGTAGAATTAAAAAATGTTGTTTTTAGTTATCCGAATGCAACAAATTATACAATCGATAATTGTAATCTGCAAGTTCCATCAAATTCTAAAATTGCAATTCATGGAAATAATGGATCAGGAAAATCTACTTTGATGAAGTTGATTTCAGGACAATTTCAAATACAAAATGGCACCATTTGTTTTAATGATTTACCGGTTGGAAATTATAAGATTGATTCTGTTAGAAAGTTAACAGGATCTTATATCAATGGGGATGAATTGTTTAATGGTACGATCGAAGATAATATATCGATGGGTCGTGATAATGTTACTACTAACGATGTTCTGGAGGTGATAGATCTTTTAATGCTAAAAGAATTTATTAAGTCATTGCCTCAAGGATTGAATACAAAAGTGTATAATGATGGACAAAGTTTTCCGAAGAGTATAATACAAAAATTGCTATTAGCGCGTGCAATTGTTCATCATCCTAAATTACTATTGTTAGAAGATTGCTTTGATAATCTTACGGAAACTGAAAAAAATAAAATCATCGACTATCTATTATCAGATAAATTTAATGGTACCATTGTAGCGGTTACTAATGATGAGTATTTTTTATCAAAATGCCATAACAGTTATTTAATGAAATCTGGAACTATCAGCCATGCTTAATTTATCACCTAAAAATAAAATACCAGTAAAAACAGAATACTCTTCGATTCTTTCTATAGAAGAGAAAAAATATAAGTCTGTTATAAAGAAGATATTTTATTATCTACTTGTTTTATTTGTCATATTCATGTTTTTACCATGGACACAAAATATTCGTTCTATTGGTAATGTGACGGCTCTTCGTCCTGATCAACGTCCACAAACAATTCAAAGTATTATTCCAGGACGTATTGAGAAATGGTATGTTAAAGAAGGTGATCTTGTAAAGAAAGGTGATACGATTTTGTTTATCTCTGAAATTAAAGAAGATTATCTCGATTCTTCTTTAGTTCAACGAACAGGAGAACAATTAAAATCGAAGGAACTCTCTGTTCAAGGATATATGGATAAGGTTCGTTCCCTCGATAATCAGATTGATGCTATCTCACAAACGCAAACGTTAAAGCTAGAACAAGCTTCTAATAAATTAAAGCAAGCCTTTTTGAAAGTTGCTACCGACAGTGTAACGCTTGAAGCAGAGAAGTTGAATTATAAAATTGCGAAGGAGCAATACGATCGTATGCAAGAACTTTACAAACAAGGATTGAAATCATTAACAGAACTTGAAGCTCGTAAAGTAAAACTCCAAGAGGCATTATCAAAAATGATGGCGCAAGAAAATAAATTATTGACATCAAACAACGAAGTCATTAATGCGCGAGTAGAAATTTCAAGTATTAAAACGGAATATCAGGATAAGCTATCCAAAGCAGAGTCGGAAAAGTTTACTGCTGTAAGTAATATGTACGATGGAGAAATGTCTGTTACCAAATTACAAAATCAGTTCATGAATTATTCGGTGCGTAGCGGCATGTATTATATCAAAGCTCCTCAAGATGGATATATCACCAAGGCTGTACAACAAGGGTTAGGAGAGAATATAAAAGAAGGTGAACCACTTGTTACAATCATGCCTGCTAATTATGATTTAGCTGTTGAGATGTATATCAATCCTGTGGATTTACCTCTCGTTAGCATCGGAGAAAAAGTACAAGTGCAGTTTGATGGATGGCCTGCTGTGGTGTTTTCTGGTTGGCCAAATATCAGCTATGGAACCTACACAGGTAAGATTGTAGCTATCGATAATTTTATCAGCGATAATGGTAAATACAGAGCCTTGATTGCTCCAGATAAAAATGATCATCCATGGCCGAAGGCTCTTAAGGTGGGAGCCGGTGCTAACGGTATCGCCTTCCTGAAAACAGTTACTATTGGGTATGAATTATGGCGTCAGACCAACGGATTCCCTCCAGATTATTATCAACCAAAAGAGACAAAAACTAAAAACAAATCAAAGTGAAATTAAGACTCATTGCATTTTTATTATTGATATCACTTTCAGGAAAAGCGAGCGACTCAACGGTAGTTTTAAATCTTGATACGTTCATTTATTATGTAAAGAATTTTCATCCCGTTGCTAAGCAAGCGCAATTAAAAGTGAATGAAGGAAAAGCAAATATGCTAAGCGCACGAGGAAGTTTTGATCCTAAAATTTCGAGTACGTTAGATGAAAAATATTACGGACAGAAAGAATATTTTCAATACTTCAATGCAGGCATCTCTATTCCTACATGGGCTGGTGTAGATATTAAATCAGGATACAATAGTACCTATGGCGATTTTTTTAATCCTGAATCAAAAACACCAGATGCGGGCTTATATCAGGTAGGTGTTTCTGTTCCTGTATTACAAGGATTATTGTTTGATCAACGTCGCAATGCTTTTCGTCAGGCAGAAGTCTATCGTAAATCAACAGTAGAAGAGCAACGTTTGATGTTGAATGATTTATTGTTAGAAGCCGGAACAGCCTATTGGAATTGGTTTCAAAGCTATCAGAATTTTAAAGTACTTGAAGAGGTTTATGCTGTAAATCAACAACGCTTTGCAGGAATTAAAAGCAGTGCCACTTTTGGTGATAGACCAATGCTCGATACGCTCGAAGCAAGTGTGCAATTGCAAGAACGATATCTAAGTAAAGAGCAAGCTCGACTAGAATTTATTAAACGCAGCTATGAAATATCCGCATACCTATGGACGGAAGATGAGCTACCATTATTAATTAGCGAAGGCACTACCCCATCCTTGTCATTACCTGTTATTACACTAAATATGCAGGGGGATTTAGATGATGTGTTGAAACAAAATCCGCATATCAATTTAGCTAATTATAAAATTGAATCGCTGGAATTTGATAAGCGTTGGAAACAGGAACAGTTAAAACCAGTATTAAACGTTAATTACAATGCATTGAGTTATGCCTCTACTAACAGTGAAGCATTAACGTATAATCTGAATAACTATAAATGGGGATTTTCTTTCGCTGTTCCGGTGTTATTGAGAAAAGAAAGGGGAAGTTTACAACTTGCAAAAACTAAATTGCAAGATGCAGGCTACGAAAGAGAGCGCAAGACGAATATTATCACCAATAAAATTTTAGCTGGTCGACAAGAGTTAAAATTATTGAATGAACAAATTGTTTCCTATCAACAAACTGTTAGAGGTTACGAGCAACTATTATATGCTGAAAACACCTTATTCGAAACGGGAGAAAGTTCTTTGTTCTTAGTCAACACCCGCGAAACAAACATGATTAACGCCCGCCTCAAACTTGTCGACATTCAAACGAAGCAACAAAAAAGTGTGTTGATGTTGAAGTACAATATGGGGAATATGGTGGAGTAATCTTTTGATTTGAAAATTTGACAATGTGCTTCCCGATGCCTCGGGATTGAAAATTTGAAAATGTGTTAATTTGATAATTTGCACACGCTACCTATGAATCGGGACGGGATTGAAAATGAATTTGTGAGTGCATGGTCGCTGATCCCGATGCTTTGGGACTCGATGTGAGCAATATTCGGGCGAGTAATTAAGGAAAAACTTTGTAAATATCTTTTCTATGTTCAATAATAACAAAGTATACTACGTCTTTTTCAACTTTTAACCCTAATCTATAATCATTTATTCTTACTCGGTAATAAATATTATAGCCTGATAGTTTTTTCAAATTTCTTATAGAAGATAAATCTTGCGAATTTTCTATTTCCATAATACAATTGGCTATTGAATTTTTCAGATTTGAGTTT
>CAINEC010000129.1 GCA_903847585.1 uncultured Bacteroidota bacterium | reverse complement strand
GCTAATTTGAAGATGATCGAGTTGATGACTCGGCATTGAAAATTGTTGATCTTCCTAAGCTAGTATCATCAGTCGCTCCTAATAATAAACATTGATAAAAACGCTCCTCTCCTAGCGAGGCTTCGCTAGGAGAGGTTGGGAGAGGTTTTGAACATTAAAAGTTCTTATTCATTCCCTCTATCAAATCCTTTTCTTCAGCATACAACGCTGTATGTCGCTTTGCAATTTTTTGATGGCGGCTTCCGACATTGATTGAATGATGCCATCCGTATAATAATTAATGGCCTGATCGTAGTTTTGTTGTTTCTCGTAAACGAGTCCGAATAAGCGAAGCATTTTTTCTTTTTCTATCCCAGGAATTTCAAAGCCTTTGTTTAAAACAGCAATGGCCTCTGTATATTTTTCAAGATGAATTAAAAGCTCTGCGAAGTCGTAGTAAAGCTCAGGGTATAACGGATCGAAGCGAATGGCTTTTGTAAAACATTCTTCCGCTAGCGAAAAATTCGACAAGTGTCGCATGTATAAATGTCCGAGTAAGGCATTGCCGCGACCATGATCAGGATAACGAATCAAGAGCAACGATAGCTCGTTGATGCATTCTTCTATCTGCCCCTCTTTTAAAAGACGGGAAGCAAGAAAAAACTGCTTATCGGAGGCGTTGATCATTTTACGTGAGTGTACAATTATGCAACTTGCAATTTACAATAACTTCACACGAATTTTTCATTTAGGTGGTGAATGGTTGATAATGCGTGGTAAATTACAAAGTATATCCTATGACGGGAATACGCGAAATTTACTCCACCACCCGCTCTCGCCACAGTAGGCAGTATAAAAACACAAAAAAGGTAATACCAGCCTGCGTTTCTAGGGTGTCCTCAGAAAGCATAGAAATAGCCGCAATCAAGAGAAAAGATGAAAACACAAATCCCAGTTTTTTATAATGAAACAAGACTGGATAAAACAACACCATCAATAAGAAAACAACTCCACTAACGCCAAAGGCTATACCCAATGTGATGTATTGGTTATGCGTATGCAAGCGCCATTTTTCTTCTAACTTCGATTTATCCGTTTCGTATTGCTGTTTGAAAGCAACGTCAACATCGCCAGTTCCAACTCCAACTAACCAATTTTGTTTAAATATTTCTAATCCCGTTGACCAATAAGCTAAGCGCTGCGTAAACGATTGCCCAGAGACATCACCGTTATAGTAATACTGACGATATTCCCATCCGAGATTTTTAATGCGCATGCGAATACCGTTGTTCTCCATCTGCTCTACATTGGAGCATCCGTTTTTAACGGCTTCCACTTCATTAGATGAAAGACTCATTACGGCTTCGCGATCTTTATTCCATCCTTTTGAAGAAAGAAAACGAATCACCGAATAATAATACCAGTAACCAAAACGATTGTTATCGTAAACAGAAAATCCTGTGCGCTCTTTCCACGCTTCATCCAATTCTTTATCGCAGATATTTATCCAAACAGGATGTCCGTTTTCAACATCTTGTCGCTCGGGTAACGAATAATACGTATTTCCTCTCGGAGTATATTTTAGTAATTGTGATTCGTTTACCTGAATAGGAATAATGGAATCAACAAAAAGTAATTTGTAGAAAAAACTACTAACACAAACGACAATTATAATTCCTGCACCACTTATGCTTCTAACAAAAACGTTTTTGTTTTTATCAAGGAGTGTTATTGCCATTGTTATTAAAGCAAAGACCGCTATAATAATAATGGCAGTTAATGATTGCAGTAAAATCAGAAATGCAAAAAACCAAGCAATAAAAAATAGGTTCATCCAACGATGATTGTTTTTAAAATCATCCCATGATAAAACCATCGCAACGCAAACAAGTAATGCTAAACGTATATGCGAAATAAACGGACTTATATCTCTGATATCATGAATTTCTATGTTACTCCATCCGAAGAAAATAAAAAGACTGATGAGTGTAGAAATTAAAACAGAAACCGTAAAAAAATGAAATAGATAATCACGCGTTTTTCGCTCCAATACCGGCATTGAAAAAATCAATACAGGTAAAATCAACAGCGGTAATTTAATTCGAATATCATTCAACGCATATTTAAAATCGGATGTGTGAATTAATCCGACAAGATGTAATGCAAACAACGAAATCAGTAACAACGTAATTACTTTATTGTCTTTTAGTCGTTGCCATTTATTTTGAAAGTCGCCACTCAACAACCAACCGCCTAAAATAAAAAACTGACCTAGACTCATTCCAAATTTCGATAAGGCCATACTACAGGCAAGCATGAATAGCCCTGCGATATACGCTTTATTACCGAATGAAATGATTTTATTATTCAAGAGAAATTACTCTTTATAGGCTCTATTATAAACCGCTGAAAACACTGTAGGATTAGTAAGCGCTTTGATAGCCATTTTAATTTCTGGATCACTGGAGAAACTATTTTCTGTTCGGCCATTCTGATAGTAATAGCGAGAAACGATTTCGTTTTCAAGCAACCATTTAATTTCTTCCTCGTGTAATTTTAAATCGGACGATTTATCACCTTTGATTTTTGATTTCACAGCGTTGTACTCTGCTTGTATGTTTTGAAAATAATTTTCCTTCACAGCTTTTTCTTTTAGCGCTTCCAACTTCGCTTCACTTTCTGTTTCGTAATCATATTCTTTATTACTTAACCAGGAAATAAAATCAGCATATTCAGCATCCGTTAGATGAAACGATTTTGCATCAACAATAGTTGGATGTTTAATTTTATATTGCGTTGCATAATCAAACAATAAATATTTAGCTGATAAAATTTGTGCAATGCTGCTATAGGTAAGCGTAGAAGTAACAAAATCAGGATTAACACCACCGCCATCATACACCTTTCTACCACCCTTGGTTTTAAACTCCGACATTAACGAATCAGGAACTTTACCCACGCTACCATCAGCATTACGATGAGTATAGTCGAGGGCCTGAATACATCTTCCACTTGGAATATAATATTTAGCCGTTGTTACTTTTAATTGTGTGTTATAAGCTAACGGACGAGTTGTTTGAACTAAACCTTTTCCGAAAGTACGCTGACCAATTACAATTCCTCTGTCGAAATCCTGCAAAGAGCCACTCACAATTTCAGCTGCTGAAGCAGAGCCACTGTTTACTAAAATGGCCAATGGTGTTTTCGTATCTACGGGACTGTTAGTTGTACGATAAATTTTATCCCAGTCTTTTACCTTACCACGAGTGCTAACAACCTCTTGTCCTTTATCAATAAAGACATTTACAATATTTACTGCTTCGTTTAACAATCCACCTGGATTACCTCTTAAATCCAGAATCAATCCTGATACTTTCTTTTTCTGAATTAAATCCTTCACCGCGTTCTCCACTTCTTGTCCAGCGTTGTCTGTGAAACCACTTAAACGGATATACCCAACATTGCCTTCAATCACTCCGTAGTAAGGAACATTTTTAATTTGAATCTCTGCGCGAGTAATTGTTTTATTGACTGTTTCAAATCCGTTTGCTGAAGGACGATCAACGACGATAGTAAGATTTGTGTTAGGTGTTCCTTTCAACATTTTACTTACATCATCGTACTCTAATCCTTTTGTTGATTTACCATCAATGGTGCGAATAATATCTCCTGCCATCAAGCCAAATTTTTGCGCTGGAAAACCTTCATACGGATCAGTAATTACTACTTGATTATTTCTTTGTCCGATTAACGCTCCTATACCACCATATTGTCCTGTTGTCATGAAGCGATAATCATCAGCATCTTCTTCAGGAATGAAGGTCGTGTACGGATCAAGGCTTTCTAGCATCTCGTCAATACCAGCGGTAACCATTTCTTCGGAATTAATAGGATCCACATAAAAAACAGATAGCTCACGGAAGATGGTAGTAAATACATCGAGGTTTTTATTCAGCTCGAAATAATTATCGTTCGCAACTTTAAAAGACAAAAAGATAATCACGGTTGTGATAACAAAAACAGGAAGCTTTATAATTCGAATTAAATTCTTCATCGATTAAATATACTTATTTTTCAGGTACCGGATCATAACCATGTCCGCCCCAAGGGTTACAAGATAAAATTCTTTTGAACGTGAGCCAGCCACCTTTGATGGCGCCATGTTTTGTAAT
>CAINEC010000128.1 GCA_903847585.1 uncultured Bacteroidota bacterium | reverse complement strand
TTCTATTGAGAAAAACAGAAAGGGTCATGTGAAAAATCTGGCTAAAACAATTTTTAATTCTCCAGCTTTGAAGAAAGTGAAAGTGTTAATTTTTCTTGAAGCGAATATGGATATTTCAAGTGTTGCAGACGCAGTATGGCGTTTTTCCAACAATGTAGATCCTAAGCGAGATCACTTAGTAATCACTTCTGATAGTGACGATGAAGTGAATCATATTGTATTTGATGGAACGCGTAAAACAAAAGAGTTTGATGGCTTTGAACGCGACTGGCCTAATATTCTAGCTGCTGATGAAGCAACAGCAAAACATGTAGATGAAATATGGTCACGGTTAGGGCTAGGTGCTTTTATTCCTTCTCCATCTGAACGTTATCGAAAACAATTGTATAAGGGCGGAGCAGTAGCAGAAAATTAATGCTTCCCTTTAGGCTTTAAAGTGACTACTATCGGATAGTGGTCACTTAGTTTTTTACGCACCATCGAATATTTCAGACATTCGAAATAGTCGCTATGTAAAATATAATCGATGCGATAAGGAATGAATGCGCCGTTGAAACTAATGCCAAATCCTTTCCCTTTTTCTGTATAAGAATCTATCAAGTGACGCGCAATACTCGTATAGGCATAGGAGTAAGGTGGGTCGTTAAAATCGCCACTTAGAATTACTGGATACGGACAATTTTCAATATGGCTGCTAAGTTCATCAACTTGTCTGCTTCTGATTTCAGCACCTTTCTTAATACTCTTAAAAATAGATTTGCTGCCTTTCAGAAACTGATCTTGATCTTCTACATTCGGATTGTCGATGAATTTGTAATCATTCTGTTTAAAATGATTCGATTGCAAATGCACGTTGTAAATTCTAACAGTGTCATTGTTGTAAAGCACATCGCAGTACATTCCGAAATTTGTACTTCCTTCCTTGAAAAATAATTTACCTTTATTAATGATTGGATAATTACTAAATGTAGCGAGTCCCCAATGGTATTTATCTTTTAATGTTAAGCCATATTCGATATGCGCATATTCAAGATTTAATAACTCCGCGATGGTATCATTATTAGAGAATTTTTTTTCATCACTATGATAGTATTCCTGAAAACAAACTACCTGCGGTGCTTCTTTCTTCAATACTTCAAAAATCTCACTTCTCGTTTTTTGGTTTCCACTCCAATTGTATAAGTCGAATAAGCGAACGTTGTAACTCATTACCTTGAATTGGTTTTTAGAAGCCGGCGACTCCATCACAAACATTGGAGGTTGATACATTAACGCAAGCTTATCATATCCCATGATAATGATCGCAAGTGATATAAAAGCATATCTGCTTCTTCTGATGGCCCAAAAAACAAGAAAGCAAATATTGATAATAACAAAGAAAGGATAGGTATAGGATAGTGGCTCAAACACCCAAAATGATTCAGGTGAAATTTTGCACGACAACTGAACGCACAAAAGCATAAATGCTAATGCGACATTAATTAAAATTAATAATCGAATAAACTTGCTTTTTTTATTGCTGGTAACGGGCTGTTCTGGTTGCATGGCTCTGCAAAATAAACAATTTTAATATTATTGTTTGAAATAATTTACAAATTCTACCTTTGCATTACTAATGAAGAAAAGCTATACTATCGGATTTTCACCCTGTCCTAACGACACCTTTATTTTCGATGCCATGATTCACAATCGTTTGCAGGAAAATGAGCATTGGACAACTCATTTACTAGATGTGGAAGCGCTTAATAAAAATGCTGCTGAGGGGATGTATGATGTCACGAAAATGAGCTTTGCCGCCTATTCATTAGTAGCAGATAAGTATCAAATTTTAAATTCAGGTAGTGCCCTCGGTCGTGGTTGCGGACCATTAATTATTAGTAAGTCGCCATTAACGTTAGAAGAATTAAAAGATAAAACGATAGCTATTCCTGGTGCTCGCACCACAGCGAATTTATTGATGAGCATTTTTGTTCCTGAATGCAAATCGAAACTTGAAATGGTTTTTTCAGATATTGAAGATGCGGTTTTGAGTGGCCGTTGTGATGCAGGATTAATTATTCATGAAAATCGTTTTACCTATCAGCAAAAAGGACTATTTAAAGTAGCTGATCTGGGTGAGCTATGGGAAAATAAAACTGGCTTGCCAATTCCGCTCGGATGTATTGCCGTCAAGCGAAGTTTGCCGGAAGACGAGAAGCATCATATAGATACTTTAATACGTCAATCTGTTGAATTTGCATTTGCTAATCCAGATGCCAGCAAAGACTATATCGCACAGCATGCCCAAGAGATGAATTCCGAAGTGCAACAACAGCATATCGATTTATATGTGAATGAATTTTCGGTAACTTTGGGCCAAGATGGTAAAAGAGCCATTGAGACGTTGTTTAATGAAGGCTTTAAAGCGGGAATAATTCCTGAAATTTCAGAGCCAATATTTATTTAAATTATGATTGTAGTAACAGGTGCTGCAGGCTTTATCGGTAGCGTTTTAGTAGGAAAATTAAATAGTATCGGAATAGAAAATATTTTGATGGTGGATGATTTTTCCAACGAACAAAAGAAAGTGAATTGGTCGTCGAAAAAGTTTAGTGATAAAATGGATCGCGCTGATTTTTTAAAATGGTTCGATGAAAATGCTTCGCAAGTAACATTTGTTTATCACATTGGTGCTCGTACAGATACTACCGAATTCAATAAAGAAATTTTCGATGAGCTGAATGTGAATTATACAAAAGCCATCTGGAATACTTGCACGAAAAATAATATTCCATTAGTATATGCATCATCTGCTGCAACCTATGGTGGTGGGGAGCAGGGTTATGCCGATAATCATGCTGCAATTTCTTCGTTGCATCCACTGAATCCTTATGGATGGTCGAAGCAGGAGTTTGATATTTGGGCATTGCAACAAAGTAATACACCTCCGCAATGGCAAGGATTAAAATTCTTTAATGTATATGGTCCGAATGAGTATCACAAGGCACGTATGGCATCAGTAATTTTTCATGCTTTCCATCAAATAAATAATACAGGAAAAGTAAAATTGTTCCGCTCGCATCGTCCCGATTTTAAAGATGGTTGGCAGCTTCGCGATTTTATTTATGTGAAGGACTTGGTTAATGTTTGTGTGTTCTTGATGCAAAATAAAGTAGCATCGGGCATTTATAATTTAGGAACAGGACAGGCTCGTTCGTTTTACGATTTAGCAGATTCAACTTTTAAAGCAATGAATAAAACAACGGATATCGAATACGTAGATATTCCTGCTGACATTCGCGATAAGTATCAGTACTTCACAGAGGCAGATATGAGTAAATTAATTGCTCAAGGATATAATACACCATTCACTTCACTAGAAGAGGGTGTGCGCGATTACGTTAGTAACTACCTTTCTAAGAATAGTATTTATTAATGGATAAAATATTCGAATTTCTTCAGTCGCGCGTATTTAAATATTTTATCGCAGCAGGGGTAGCCACAGTAGTTGATGTAGGATTATACTACTTGTGCTTTAATTATGCTTTCGATAAGCAACCTGTTAATTTACTTGGCAGTTTTGTTTTGAAAGCAACTACAGCCTCTCTTATTATTTCTTACTCGTGCGGATTAGTAACTAATTTTTCAATTTCGAAATTCTTAGTTTTTACGGATTCAGATATGAAGACATCTTTCGCATTCTTTCGTTTTGTGATGGTGGCTTTGTTTGTTCTGATGTTGAATTATTTCTTCATGAATTTTCTGATTCATCAATTGCAATGGTATCCAACAATATCGCGTGCCATATCAGCACTTTCAATTGGAGTGCTTAGCTTTCTGTTTCACAAATTTTTTACGTTTAAAGTCAGTAGTCTTAAAAAATCATAACGATTCTTTCAGCTCTGTCAAAAAGCCCTTCATGCGTGTAAGGGTATCTTTTAATTGCATCTGTATTTCGATGTCATTCTTGTTGCCAGCTAATTTTTTCTTCGCACCTTCCAACGTATAGCCTCTTTCCTTTACTAAGTGAAAAATGATTTTCAGATTTTTTAAATCTTCCGGAGTAAATAAACGATTACCTTTCTTGTTCTTCTTTGGTTGAAGAATTTCGAATTCATTTTCCCAGAAACGAATCAACGAAGTATTCACTTTAAACATCTCTGCTATTTCGCCGATGCTATAATACAAGCGCTCTGGCTCTTTGTCGAAATCCATGATAGGCATAAGCAATAGTTTTAATCGAATGATTGATTTTCCTGAGCAGCAAGAATTCGAATTTGTTCGTATTCCTGAGGCGTCAAGTCGTTATAAAAATAATTAATTGGATCTATTTTGTTTCCGTCTTTAATCACTTCATAATGGCAATGCGGACCAGTTGATGATCCTGTACTTCCTACATAGCCAATTAAGTCGCCACGTTGCACTTTTTGTCCCGGACGAACCACAAACTTAGTCATGTGGCCATATAAGGTTTGATAACCATATCCATGATTAATCACCACGTTGTTTCCATATCCACGACCGTTAAACTCCGTCTGACTAACAACACCATTTCCAGTAGAATAAATCGGTGTTCCCGTAGGAGCGGCAAAATCAATTCCCGTATGCATTTTGGCAGTTTTGTAGATGGGATGAATACGATATCCAAATCCAGAAACAAGGCGAGCTGAGCCTTTAATGGCTACAGGCTGTATTCCCGGAATAGAAGCCAGCATCTGCGTTTTTTGCTTTGCTAGCTTAAACACCTCATCAAACGATTTACTCTGAATATACAGTTGACGCGTCAGCTTATCAATGCGCTGTGTCGTCTTGATTAATAAATCAGAATTATCAAATCCTTCTAATAACTTATAACGGTTGATTCCGCCTGCGCCAGCCTCTCTTACCTCTGCTGGAATAGGTTCTGCCTCAAAAACTACTCGGTAAATCTGATCGTCACTCACTTGTAAATCCTTTAAAACGGAGTTGGCTAAATCGATGCGTTGGTTCAATAAATCATACTGATCTTGTAACTGAGCAATCTCTCGTTTTAGCTGTTTTTCCTTCGGAGAATCTAAAAAGTTATAGGCGATTAAAAGCACAATTGTTCCGAATACCGAAGCCGTTGCGAGCCATCCTAAAACACGCCCTAAGCGCTTTTTGAAGCTCACAATTACCTTTTCGTATTTCAACGATTCAGTATTGAAGTAATATTTTGCTTTCGGCATCGGTTATATTTTTAAATTTGCCTGTTATTACAAAAATAAGATAAATTAATTAGCAAACGAAAAGAGGCATTATGCAAACAGCTGCTCAAATCAGACAAGGTTTTTTAGATTACTTTAAATCGAAAGGTCATACCATTGTCGCATCAGCACCCATCGTCGTAAAAAATGATCCAACCCTCATGTTTACCAATGCAGGGATGAATCAGTTCAAAGATATCATTCTTGGAAATGTTACCCCATTCTCAACGCGTGTTGCCAATACACAAAAGTGTTTACGTGTATCTGGTAAGCATAACGACCTTGAAGAGGTAGGAGTAGATACGTACCATCATACCATGTTTGAAATGCTTGGAAACTGGTCGTTTGGCGATTATTTCAAGGAAGAAGCGATTGAGTGGGCGTGGGACTTACTCGTAAATGTATATCAACTTCCGAAGGACCGTTTATACGTGACCGTTTTTGAAGGTGATGCCAAAGAAAATTTAGCGTTTGACCAAGAGGCTTACGATTTCTGGAAAAAGTGGATTCCTGAAGATCGTATCCTTCGTGGAAACAAAAAAGATAATTTCTGGGAGATGGGTGAGCAAGGCCCATGTGGACCATGTTCTGAAATTCATATCGATTTACGCTCTGAAGAAGCACGTAAACAAATTGATGGAAAAGAATTAGTCAATACTTCCGATCCTCAGGTGATTGAAATCTGGAACAACGTATTCATGGAATTCAATCGTAAGGCAGATGGTTCTTTAGAGCCGCTTCCTGCTAAGCATGTGGATACAGGAATGGGCTTCGAGCGTTTGTGTATGGCCATGCAAATGAAAGTATCGAATTATGATACGGACGTATTTACACCAACCATTAATTTTATTGAGTCGGCATCAGGAATTAAATATGGCACTTCTGAAAAAACAGATATTGCGATGCGTGTATTGTCTGATCATATTCGTGCAATTTCTTTTGCTATCGCAGATGGACAATTACCATCGAACAATAAGGCAGGTTATGTAATCCGTCGTATTCTTCGTCGAGCAGTACGTTATGCGTTTACTTTCTTGAATTTAAAAGAAGCATTTTTATACAAGCTGGTCGATATCATTTCGGCGCAGTTTGCAAATGTATTCCCAGAATTAAATGCGCAACGCGATTTTGTAGCACGTGTAATCAACGAAGAAGAACTTTCATTCTTGCGTACGTTGGATACAGGTATCAAAAAGTTTGAAGCGTATGAAGGAAATACCATTGCTGGTGATTTCGCTTTTGAATTGTATGATACGTTTGGTTTTCCTATCGATTTAACACAATTGATGGCGCGTGAGAATGGAAAGGTAGTCGATATGGAAGGATTTAATCGTTGCATGGAAGAACAAAAAAATCGTTCGCGTAAAGCAACAGCCATGACAACCGATGATTGGACGCAGGTATGTGATGATGACAGTGTAGAGTTTGTTGGATATGATGAAACAACTTCTAGCTGCGAGATTGTAAAATATCGCAAGATTAAAAAAGGAAATAAAGAGCAATATCAAATTGTATTAAGCAGAACTCCTTTTTATGCAGAGAGCGGTGGACAAGTAGGTGATATAGGTACGTTGGAAGCAGATGGAGATAAAATTTTCATCACCGATACGCAAAAAGAAAACAATCTGATTGTTCATTACGCTGATGCCTTACCGAAGAATTTAGATTCGACATTTACAGCAACAATCAATACCAATCGTCGTGCATCAATTACCAAAAATCACAGTGCCACGCATTTGATTCATTCTGCATTAAAGCAGGTGTTGGGTTCGCATGTAGCGCAAAAAGGTTCATTGGTAAATGAGCAACAAACGCGTTTCGACTTCTCGCATTTTGCAAAAGTTTCGGATGAAGAAATATTACAGATTGAAAAAATCGTGAATCAGAAAGTGCGTGAGAATATCATGCTGAACGAGCAACGTAATGTGCCTATTCAAAAAGCAATTGATTCAGGAGCAACAGCATTGTTTGGTGAGAAGTATGGCGACTTTGTTCGTGTAATTACATTTGATCCTTCTTACTCTGTTGAACTTTGTGGAGGAACGCATGTAGCTGCAACAGGAGAAATAGGAATGGTGAAGTTAGTAGCAGAAGGCGCAGTGGCAGCAGGTGTTCGTCGTATAGAAGCTATCACAGGTGAGGGCGCAGAGAATTATTTCAAAGAGCAATCGCAGGTAATGGCGCAGGTGAAATCGCTTTTAAATAATCCGAAAGATGTTGTGAAAGGCGTTGAATCGTTGATAGAAGAAACGAATGCATTGAAGAAACAAGTAGAACAATTTGTTCACGAGAAAGCGCAAGGCATTAAGAAAGAGTTGATGGGTAAAGTAGAAAGCATCAATGGTGTTAACTGCATCGTTGCAACTGTCAACTTACCAGCAGAGGCGATTAAAAATATTTCTTTCGAATTAAAAAATCAGATTGATAACTTATACTGTTTATTAGCAACCGATGCTGATGGCAAGCCAATGATCTCATTAATCATTGCAGAAAATTTAGTAGCAGAAAAATCATTGAACGCAACCAACATCATTCGTGAATTAGCGAAAGACATTCAAGGTGGTGGTGGAGGACAACCATTCTACGCAACTGCCGGAGGTAAAAACGTTGATGGATTAAAATCGGTTTTGGAGAAGGCGAGTGGGTATGTGAAGTAAAAATGCCAACAAAAGATAAAATTAAAATCCCGAGAGTAATCTTGGGATTTTTTGTTTGAATGATGTTTTAGATTTAATTAAACGTTTGTAAACGACAATAAGCGTTTATTAACCGAATAATAGTTTTCCAACGCGTATTTTGGTCGTGGGGTGGGGCTGCTGTCCCCCCATGGTGATGAACTTTAAATTTAATTAAAATATCAATGATTTATTTTTCTAAATTCGAAAATGCATTTCGCAAATCTCTTCGCTGATTATTATTCTTCAACATTAATTGCATTGGTAGTATTAGCATTTACCGCAGGCTTCATCGATGCTATTGTGGGTGGTGGAGGATTTATTCAGCTTCCTGCATTGCTCGTCAACTTTCCTAATACAGCATTGCCTACTTTAATGGGCACCAATAAAATTGCGGGATTTTCAGGCACATCGGTTTCTGCTGTTCAATATGCTAAGCGAATAAAATTCGATTATAAACTGTTGCTCTTTATTTCATTTTTTACACTAGTGTTTTCCTATTTAGGAGCGAAGGCAGTCATCTATATTAATTCAGCGTATCTGCGTCCTGTTGTGCTCGTGATTTTAATCGTCATGGCTATTTATACGTTCAACAAAAAAGAACTTGGACTAATAGCAAAAAGTGAATTGCCAACTGCAAAAAAAATGCTTTACGGAATGTTGATCGGATCATTCGTTGGATTTTATGACGGATTCTTTGGTCCTGGAGCAGGGAATTTCTTAATGCTGGGTTTCGTATTAATATTCGGATTTGAATTCATTACTGCATCAGCCTATTCTAAATTCATCAATTGTGTTTCAAACCTCGGAGCCTTGTATGTTTTTATTTCGCAAGGCCACTTTTTATTAGAAATTGCATTACTCATGGCATCTTGCAATATCACAGGTAGCATCATTGGTACTCGTATGGCATTGAAAAAAGGAAATGGCTTCGTTCGTATCCTCTTTCTTGTCATCGTATCCTTCTTGATTCTTCGCTATGCCTATGATATTTTTTCGGTGGGTATTTTATAGATTTTTTCAAGCGATAAATCCAATTGTGAGTTTTGGAAATCCTGCTTTACTAAAAACAATATTACAATGTCCGCCTTAAAATTATTGCGGAAACAAACTACTGAAGTACGCAACGAATAGAAATAAACGGTGTTTGAGTCCCGTAGTATATTTTCACTACGGGATGAGTTCGGTTATTTCCGTTGCACACGAAAGTAGTTCCGGAATAATTTTACAGCGGTGGTATTTTTGTTTACTTTTTTTACTATTGAAAAAAGTAAAAGCCCCCTCACGGCTTGAGTGAGAAAAAAGAACTTGTGTTATTTTAAATTTTCAAATTGACTTGCGAAGCAATCTACTTCCCTTCATAAACCCTCATTTCAACCATTCTTCCATCCTGTTCGCACTCATATTTTTCGATTAGGTTAATACGAGAATTGCTATCAAGCATTTCAATTAACACATTATTTTCTATCACCGAAAACCAATTGTCCCATATAACGATATCGCCTTTACGAACTTTATTTAAATTTTCAGTGCTTAGTCCTTTACAGGTTTGATTGTTAAACGGATCTAAATTCAAGTATTCGTAAAAAATCGGATTAGAAAGCAAGTAAAGAGAATTTGGTTGATGTAGTGAGCTTGCTTTATCAGCTATTCCTTGAGCCATTTTTTGCTCGTTTGTTTTACCTAAATCCCGATATAAATGAATCGCTGCTTTATTATGCGTAAATGGAAAGATAATAATTGCCAATATTAACATCACACTAATAACAGTTCCTGCTATTCGATTTTTTTCTTTCATCCAATTTGTCATCCAGTCATATCCTGCTGTCGACAAAATAGCAACCATAGGAGCTACAGCAATCATCACTCTTTTCATTCCCATCGAATTAAAAATACCCAACCACCAAAACATGCTGTGCGCAACAAAATACGTCACGAAGAAAGCGAGTACAATATATTGTGATGGATTTTTAAACTTTGATTTTATCGCATTGCGAATGATGCTAATTATACCAGTGATTAGTAATAGGTAAATGATTGGACCTACCACATAAAATAATTGATCAACGAAGTGAGTTAATTTTCCATTACCATATTGACTTGATAATTTCGAATAGGGGATTTCAGTAAACACCCATAAAAAATCATGATAGACAAAATATCCAGCAATCGAATAAATCACTGATCCAACCATCAAATAGGGAAGTAGTCGATTGTGCTTTTCAATCAACAGAAATAAAACAACCACTACTAAAATGATTAGCCCTTCGCTTCTCGTATAGGGTAAGAAGGAAAATAATATCAGCGCCGTAATTCTCTTTTCTTTTAAATAGAAGTAAAGTCCAAGGCAAAGCCAAAAGCCAAATAAGATTTCTGTTAATCCTGAGAATGTCAAAATGTAATAAAGCGGTGTGCATATAAGCATTAATGAAGCAACACCTGGAGATTTTTGATTCAGCATTTTACTTATCTGAAACGTTAAGAAGATGCTTCCTAAAGCAAGCAGGGCGTTGAAGAGTTTTATTCCTACAAATCCGAATTGCGCTAACGGTGAAGCCAATAAAACAAACAGCGGCTTCGACCAATGATAAAAATAAACCTCAGGATGTTGTGGTGCATAACGCGCATGTAAGTAGTGTAAAATACTATCACCATTATCACCTGTCCCATCAAAATGATAAATGGTATAAGCGGCTAAGGCAGAATAAATCAATAAAAGCAAATAGATAAAATACTTCTGTTTTTGCATTTAGTGAAAATAGAAAAAAACGAGATGATTAGTTTAATGGAGTGAAGACAAATAATAAACATTTGTAAATGTTTAATAACCGGGTAATTATTTTGGATGCGGTAATTTTACTGCGGGGTGGGGCTGCTGTCCCCCCATGGTGTTGGGGGTGTTTTTTTGGATTAGTTTTTTGTGAGACCATTAATTAGATAAAAGGATTGAAGACAAATAATAAACGTTTGTAAATGTTTAATAACCGAATAATTGTTTACGAGTGAATAATTTTGTCGCGGTCCCGAGGTTTTCTCGGGAATGGTGTTGGGATTGCGTTTTAATTTTTAGATTAGTTTTTTGAGAGGCGATTAATCAGATTAAATGAACGAAGGCAAGTAATGGATGCTTATTAACTGAATAATTGTTTTGTGCTCGCTTATTTTGTTCACGTCCCGATGCTTCTATGCTTCGTGATCACCGCCCGAAGTCTAAGGAAACACATTTTCAAATTTTCAAATTTTCAAATCATCCAATTATCCAATCATCACTCTTTTCACTATATTTAAAAACTCAAACGACATAACAATGAAAAAACATCCTTCCGGTTTACCCTTCCTGTTCTTCTCCGAAATGTGGGAGCGATTTGGCTATTATTTAATGATTGGAATTTTCACGCTTTATTTAAAAGATGTGAAAGATGGTTTTGCCATGACAGAGGCAGAGGCTTCCGATTTATATGGAACCTTCATCGCACTGGTATTTCTTACGCCGTTTTTAGGCGGACTAATAGCAGATCGTTATTTAGGATATTCGCGAGCGGTAGTCATTGGAGGTGTTATGATGGGACTAGGTTATTGTCTCATGGGTGTGCATCATATCACCGCTTTGTATGTGGGTATGACGCTCGTAATTGCTGGTAACGGATTTTTCAAACCGAACATATCTACGTTGCTCGGAAATATTTATTCAACGGATGAATATCGAGAGAAAAAAGACGAAGGGTATAATATCTTCTACATGGGAATTAACATCGGTGCCTTTATCTGTAATTTCTTTGGCGCTGCTTTGCAAATAATGCTTGGTTGGGGATGGGCATTTATGGCTGCAGGTATCGGAATGTTTATTGGTTTAATTGTATTTACCTCCGGGAAGAAACATTACGTAGGATACGATCAGAAAAAAGGAATTCAAGATGGTGATATGCCAATGTCGAAAATTATTGCACTCATTCTTTTACCAGCAGTGGTGTTTGGTGTGATAGGATGGATGATTCCAGATAATATTTTTGGTAGCGATAGCACCGACGCATTTATTTTAAGTTGTTTGCCTGTTCTTTATTTCTATGCAAACTTGTATTTCACTGCTCCTAAAGAAGAGAAAGCTCCAATTGGTGCAATGCTTGCGATCTTTGCTGTAGTAATTTTATTCTGGGCAGTATTCAAACAAAACGGTTCTGCCTTAAACACATGGGCCGACCGTTATACCGACCGTTCTTTAACTGGTACAAGTGAAATTGTTTTTAATTCCTTGAAGCAATCAAAACAACTTACGTATGCTAAAGATTCTGTTCCTGTTTACGATGAATACTTCCGTTTGCAAAAAGAAAATGGTGTTGTAAAACAAGAATTAAATTATCCAATCTATTTCCGCAATGAAGCGAAAACAGAATTGCCTGCAGAAGGAGAAAAGATAAGTGTTTGGGCAACGAATTTAAGTCAATCGATTAACCCAGGTTGGGTAATTATGTTAACGCCCTTAGTGGTTGCCTTCTTTACTTGGCTTCGCGGAAGAAAAAAAGAACCTTCTACGCCTGCAAAAATCGCCTACGGATTATTCATATCTGCATTATCAGCATTAGTGATGGTGGCTGCTGCAAAGGCAGGTAGCAACGGACAAGAAAAAGTAACTGTCTGGTGGCTGATTGCCTGCTACGGAGTAATCACAATTGGTGAGTTGTTTTTGAGTCCTATGGGATTAAGTTTAGTTTCTAAATTAAGTCCACCACGTATAACTGCATTAATGATGGGTGGATGGTTTTTAAGTACTTCTATTGGAAATAAACTAAGTGGCGTACTAGCAAGTATGTGGGATAAATACGAGCAAAAAACCGACTTCTTTATTCTGAATTGCGTTTTATTATTGATAGCAACAGGGATTGCATTCTCCATGTTAAAATGGTTGAACAGAATTTTTAAGGAGCACACGTAAAATTTATTTCTAAAAATCGCAGCTTAAAACAAAAGCCTCGAAGAATCGAGGCACTTGAGCAATTGAAGAGTACAGTATACAGAAATAAACGTTTGTAAACGACAATAAGCGTTTATTGACCGAATAATTGTTTTGTACCCGCTAATTTTGCGTATGGGGCGGAGGAGTGGTGGCCCCCTTTGTATCTGAACACAAAAAAGCCCCGAAGAAATCCTCGAGGCTTTTTATATTATTTTAATTAGTCAAAGCATTAGCAAACTAACTCATTAACCCATTAGCAAATTAACTCTTTGCAACCTGCGCTTTCATCCACTCCGTAGTAACCGAACCTGGTCTTTCAATCGGGTGACCTAACGCACGATCCCATAATAAAGAAGTTAATACTCCAATAGCACGAGACACTCCGAATAATACTGTGTAGAAATCATATTCAACTAATCCGTAGTGAATCAATAATACTCCTGAATGAGCATCTACGTTTGGCCAAGGATTTTTAATCTTACCTGTCGATTTTAAAATTTCAGGAACTACTTCATATAACATTTGCACAATCTTAAATAACTCGTCGTCTGCTAAATTCTTTTGAGCAAACTCCATTTGTGCAATGTAACGAGGATCTGTTTTTCTTAATACCGCATGTCCGTAACCAGGAACAACTCTACCTGCAGCTAATGTTTGCTTCACATAGTCAGCAATCTCTTCTTTACTTGGCAAACGACCTTCATAATGTTCACGTAAGTCGTAAATCCAACGAACAACTTCTTGGTTTGCTAATCCGTGTAACGGACCAGCTAATCCGTTCATTCCAGCAGAAAGTGATAAGTATGCATCACTTAAAGCGGAACCAACTAAATGTGTCGTATGTGCGGAAACGTTACCACCTTCATGGTCAACGTGAATTGTTAAGTATAAACGCATCAACGATTTCATTCCGTCATCGTCAAAGCCTAACATGTGAGCGAAGTTTGCACCCCAGTCCAATTTCGGATTAGGCTCGATATGCACTCCATCTTTATATGTTCTACGATAAATGTAAGCAGCAATTCTTGGTAAGCGAGCGATGCAATTCATTACATCTTCAAACATCGGATCCCAATATTGCTTCTTGTTAATTCCTTTGCGGTATTCAGCAGCAAAATTACTTTCTGTCTGCATTGCTAAAATCGCTAAGCTGAATTGTGTCATTGGATGCGTTCCCTTCGGAAGAGAATCCAACATATCAAAAACATGCTTCGGTACATGACTTCTACGAGCCCATGCATTACTTACCTCACGAGCATCTTCTTCCGTAGGAAGTTCGCCTGTTAGCAATAAGTAAAACATTCCCTCTGGTAAGTTTTCGCCACCAACACCTTGAGGTAATTTCTCTCTTAATTCAGGAATTGAATATCCTCTGAAACGGATACCTTCTTCAGCGTCTAGCTTAGAAGTCTCTGTTACCATTCCAATCATTCCCTTCATTCCGTGATATACCTGCTCAAGTGTATAGCTTCCTAAAACTAAGTCTCCATGTTCTTTAATCATGGCTTTCACTTCGTCTGCTAACGGTAATGCTTTCTGTGCGAATTTTTCTTTTAACTTATCCATTGTATGTATTGCAAAAGGTATTGTAAAATTTGTTTGGCGAATTTAATCATTTAGGTAACACTTCACAATAAGAAATGTTTATCATTTGTAAAAGTGCTGCTCGGCTGTAAAACCTTTCCCGTTGCAGTGTTCATTCCCACTGAACGGATCTTCTTATTCTTAGTGTTTAAGTCTAACTGAAGTATTAAAATTACGAGTGTAGTTACGAACGCTGCTACCACAATAATCCAGATGATCGTTTCAAAGGTTTTTTTTACGCGCTTTTTAGGACTCGCTTTGCGTTTTATTTTAACACGTTTACGAATCTTTATTTTCTTACGTCTTCTCCTTCTTCTACCCGAAGAATCAAGATGCTCCTCTATAACCTCCCCTTCAAAATCATTCTCATCGTTACCTTCAGATTCTTCATCTTCGGTTTCTTCCTCGAATTCGTTCTCGTCGTCGTTTAATTCTTCGTTTGATGGATTGTTGCTCATAAAAAGTTTATCTTAAAAATTTAAAATTCCTGCCGTTGAACTCAGCTGCTTCGCCTAGTTCTTCTTCAATCCTTAATAACTGGTTGTATTTTGCAATCCTATCACTTCTTGATGCAGATCCAGTTTTAATCTGACCTGTAGAAAGTGCAACTGCTAAATCAGCAATAGTATAATCTTCTGTTTCTCCTGATCGGTGCGACATTACAGCCGTATAGCCATTCTCTTTTGCCAGCGAAACTGCGTCAATAGTTTCCGTTAAACTTCCAATCTGATTTACTTTTACAAGAATAGAGTTGGCCACATTTTCATCGATCCCTTTTTGTAAACGCTTTGTATTCGTCACAAATAAATCATCGCCTACTAATTGAATTTTATCTCCTAAAACTTGTGTCAATTCAGCCCATCCCTTCCAATCATCTTCCGCTAAACCATCTTCAATTGATATAATCGGATACTTATCACACCAGCCTTTCCAGAATGAAACCATTTCCGATGATGTCATTTTCTCTCCTGTGCTCTTCTTGAAAATATACATGCCTGTTGCTTCGTCATAAAACTCAGTCGTCGCAGCATCCATAGCAATGAAAATATCAACCCCTGGCTTATACCCCGCCTTTTCAATCGCCATCATTACACTCTGAATGGCTTCTTCATTACTCTGTAAGTTAGGAGCAAATCCACCTTCATCACCTACGTTAGTTCCTAGTCCTTTGTCTTTAAGTACTTTCTTTAATGCGTGAAATACTTCAGTTCCCATTCTCAATGATTCCGAAAAACGGTCAGCACCAGCAGGCATAATCATGAATTCCTGAAAGTCAATTTTATTATCTGCATGTGCACCACCATTCAAAATGTTCATCATTGGTAGTGGAAGCAAATTAGTATTTACTCCTCCTAAATATTTATAAAGCGACATTCCTGATTCGATAGCAGCTGCTTTTGCGACTGCCATAGAAACACCTAAGATAGCATTTGCTCCTAAAACAGATTTGTTCTCTGTTCCATCCATGCTAATCATTTTTTCGTCAATTAACTTTTGCTCGAAAACCGACATTCCCTTCAATTCCTCAGCAATAACGGTATTAATGTTATGTACCGCCTTTAAAACTCCTTTTCCAACATATCGTGAATTATCATTGTCTCGTAATTCAACCGCCTCATGCTTTCCTGTTGACGCTCCCGAAGGCACTGCAGCACGGCCCAATGTGCCATTTTGCGTATAAACATCAACCTCTACAGTTGGATTTCCTCTAGAATCTAAAATTTCTCTTGCGTGTATAAGTGCTATAAAACTCATATATAGTGATTTTTTAAGGCCGTAAAGGTAGTAAAAAGGTGCTTTTAGGCAACAAGATTTTAACCTAATGTAATCGTATAATATGCTTTTATTTCGATGTTTATCTCCTTACCTTTGCAGCATGTCACGAACGCAACGTTTTAGAAGATTATTTCTACTATGTCTTATCTTATGGGGTATAGCTGGCGGACTTGTTTCGTTGCATACTTGCCTTGATTCAACTGAAAATAAAGTGGCTGATTCTTGTTGTTGTGAGAGTAGTCCTTCTTCTCAGGTGGAAAGCAAATCCGCCGATTGTTGTAAAACCCTGACAAGTTACGTTGGGATCCCTCTTTACTTTATTAATGCCAAGCAAAACTTTAGTTTTTCAGATTGCTTTCAATTCGAATTTTCTGTGATTGAAACCCAATTTAATTCGGAAATAGTATCTTTTAATAATACTATTTATCCACCACCTGATATACCCATCATTCAGGGTCAATTTAAGCGCATGCTGGCAATGAGAATATAAGATTCAATTTTATAATTGTTTCTTTAAATCTTATTGCTAATTATGAAAAAAATACTCTTTATAATATTCTCCGGATGTTTGCCTTTGCTTTCCTTCGGACAAATAAAAACATGTGATGCCACCCTTTATATGGTGAATGCATCTAACGATACGCTGCCATTTTCTTATGCATTCGTGATATTGGTGAATGGTCAAAATACAGAAGGTGAATTTCAAACTGATCAAAATGGGAAATTTCAATTTCAGTTTGATCCATCTTTAGATTACAATTTGTTCGTCTCAACGAATAAAGATTTGTTAATCTCTATTCATTTGAAAAACCAAACCACTTGTAATTTTTATGTTCCTTTTAATTTCGGAACAGTTAATCTGTCAGAGGTAGATATTGTTAAAAAACGAGACGCAACCGAAATGTCGTTAATGAAAACTCGTGGAGCAGAAGTTTTAAATGAAGGCGAACTTTTAAAAGCAGCTTGTTGTAATCTTTCTGAAAGTTTTGAAACCAATCCATCTGTTGATGTTAACTATGGTGATGCTGTTACAGGCGTAAAAGAAATTCAACTTTTAGGTTTATCTGGATTGTACACGCAAATGTTGGGAGATGTGGTTCCCACTTTACGAGGACTAGCCGTTCCGTTCGGATTAAATTATGTTCCTGGTCCTTGGCTGGAGTCCATTCAAATTTCTAAAGGAGCTGGTTCGGTTGCTAATGGTTATGAAGCTATCACAGGACAAATAAATTTATCGTTCAAAAAACCTTCTTGCGAAAAGTCGTTATTCTTAAACGGATTTTCAGATACAGAAGGTCGTAATGAATTAAATGTAATTGCGGATATTCCTATATCGGAAAATCTGAAATATATTTTGATGGCACATTCGAGTTTTCGGCTAGCCGCACCCGATAGAAATGATGATGGTTTTATTGATCAGCCTAAGCTGCAATTATTTAATGTGTACAATCATCTCGATTTCAGAAAAGGAAATAAGTTTGAAGGACAGATAATATTGAAAGCACTAAGTGAAATTCGTAGTGGAGGACAAAAAGCTTTTGATGAAACAACTGACTTGCAAACTTTTAATCATTACGGATTTCAAGTTAAAACAAATAGGATAGAAGGGATTATTAAATCAGGATGGATGTTTCCTGAAAAGCCATGGAAAACAATCGGAATTCAAGTAAGTAATACCATCCATGATCATCAATCTTATTTTGGAAAAAGAATTCTCAATGCAAATCAATATTCTGGTTATTTTAATTTGAGTTACCTTAATATAATAGGTATCACACAGCATAAATATAAAATAGGCCTCGATTATAAAACGGATATCTGGAATCAGCAGATCGATGGAATTGAAAATAATCGCACTGAAAATGTCCCTGGCGCTTACGCTGAGTATTCTTATGAATCGGCTAAAGAAAACTTCGGACTAATCGCAGGATTTCGAGCTGATCATCATTCGCTCTTTGGTTTCTTTATTACCCCTCGATTAAATATTCGTTACAACGTTAATGAGCAATCGGTTGTAAGGTTTTCAGTAGGTGAGGGACGACGATCACCTAATTATTTAACAGATAACTTAAGTGTTATGTTGAATAGCAAGCAGTTAATTCTACTGGAGAAATTAAACATGGAAAATGCATGGAACGGTGGGTTTAATTATACACTGAAAAAAGAGCATAGCAACGGCCGATATACGATTGCTACTGATGTTTATTACACTTATTTTTTAAATCAAATTGTTACTGATCAGTATTCATCAAATGAAGCTATTTATTATTACAATTTACGAGGTGAATCGAGTGCGTTAAGTTCTCAAATTACCATCTCCAATGTTTTGAATAATAATGTAGAGTTTAAATTAGCAGGGAAATATGATTATGTAATAAGCGACTACCTCGCAATAAAGCAAGTTCAAAAGCCATTGGTGGCTCCTTATAAATTGCTTGGCAATATTGGTTATACAACAGATAATGAAATCTGGCGTTTTGATGCTACCTTGCAATGGGAAAGTGCTAAATCGCTTCCATCTAAAACAGGTATAATAAGTAATGAAATAAATATTGAAAAATCTCCTTCCATTTTTTTATTGCAAGCACAAATTACCAAGCAATTTAGAAAATGGGAGTTATATGTTGGTGGAGAGAATTTATTGAACACGATGCAGGATAATCCAATCGTCTCAGCAAATAATCCATTTAGTAATGAATTTGATGCTACGCGTATATACGGACCCGTTATGGGAGCCAAGACGTATGTTGGATTTAGAATGAAAATTGAAAAATAAAAACAACTATGAAAAAAATAATCAGTCTTTTTACCTTGATACTATTATCAATAACAGGATCAAAAGCTCAAATAATCGAATCAAAAATTACTACTAGTGGTCAATGTGAGCACTGCAAGGAAACCATCGAAAAGAATATTCGCTTTGAAAAAGGAGTGAAAAAAGTAGCCTTTGATGAAAAAATGCATGTTGTTACTGTCAAATATGACGAGACAAAAACAAACTTGAAGGATATTCAAATTGCAATTTCAAAACTTGGATACGATGCAGATTCTATTTCTGCAGATCCGAAAGCGTATGAAAAGCTTAATGCTTGCTGTAAGAAAAAGAAATAAATTATTTTGATGCGAATAATTTCACATCCTGCTCAGTAATTTCATTTCCGCATAAAATAATCAAGCGTTCAATTACATTTCGTAATTCACGAATGTTACCTGTCCATTTTATGGCTTTAAGGGCAGCAAGTGCATCCTTCGAAAATGTCTTAACTTGAATACGATGTTCAGCGCAGATTGCTTTCATAAAATGTTCTGCAATTAACGGAATATCACTCGCACGATCATTAAGTGTTGGTACCTTTATTAAGATTACACTTAATCGATGATATAAATCTTCGCGGAAATTTCCTTTTACAATCTCCTCTTGAAGATTTTTATTGGTAGCTGCAATGACTCTAACATTGACAGAGATTTCTTTTTCGCCTCCAACACGTGTAATTTTATTTTCTTGCAATGCTCTTAAAACTTTCGCTTGCGTCGATGGACTCATATCGCCAATCTCATCTAAAAATAAAGTTCCCTCATGTGCTTGCTCAAATTTACCAATTCGTTGTTTGATTGCTGAAGTAAAAGCGCCTTTTTCATGTCCGAATAATTCACTTTCAATAAGTTCAGAAGGAATCGCAGCACAATTAACCTCTACAATTGGTTTAACATTTCGTGGACTCAAATCATGAATCATACGAGCAACCAATTCTTTCCCAGTTCCGTTTTCCCCAGTGATAAGTACACGAGCATCGGTTGGTGCAACTTTTTCAATCAACGACTTAATATTATTAATCGCATCAGATTCGCCAACTATTTCATTACTTCTAAGAACTTTCTTTTTAAGAATAGTTGTTTCTTTAACTAAAGTAGAATTGGTAAGGGCATTTTTTAAGGTGATCAAAACACGATTTAAATCCAATGGCTTGGCAATAAAATCAAACGCTCCGTTTCTAATTGCTTCTACAGCCGTTTCAATTGTTCCGTGTCCTGAAATCATAATTATCTGACTGTCAACACCAGCTTCCTTCAATTTTTCAAGAAGTTCAAGGCCATCCATCTTTGGCATTTTGATATCAGATAAAATAATATCAAACTTTTCTTCGGATGCTATTTTAAATCCTTCAACACCATCTGCAGCGTCTTTAACTTCATATCCTTCATATTCAAGAATTTCACGCAAGCTATTTCGGATGCTTCTTTCGTCGTCTATAATTAAAATCTTAGCCATATTACTTTTTAGTTAGTATTGAAAATGCGAGTCCTTCTTTTAATGAATATTTAGAAACAATAATTTCGGTCTTCCCCATTTTTTGAATGACAAATTTAATAAGCATAATTGATGGAACAATCATTTTTGCTCTCATTCTTAAAAGTCCAGGAGTTTTAAGTAGAGCAGGGTAGTCCTTTTTAATTAGCGCTCTATAAATCAAATTAAAATCATGTAATGCTAATCGATTGTCTAAATGTTGTCTGTTTTTATCTGGTGTAATTTTATTTCTAATAGAAATCAAGCTGTCAAATGATCCGCTAGAACCAATTAAATGTTGGGGTCTGAATTTTTCAATTGCAGTAATTAATTCAATTAATTCATTTTGAAATAAGTCAGATGTCGATTTTTTATCATTTTGAGTGAATGGGAAATTAGGCTGTATTCGATTCAGGATTTTTGCCGCTCCAATTGGAAAGCTTTTCTTCCACGCGATTTTTTTGTTTTTTGAAATGATAAACTCCACACTTCCGCCACCTATATCCATTATTAATACACATTCATCAGAAAATAACTTCTCCTTAAGTATTCCATTAAAAATATAGGACGCTTCTTGAAGTCCGCTAATTGGTTGAATGTTGATTTTGGTCGCTGTTTTTATTCTGTCAATGAAGTCCTTCTGGTTTTTTGCTTCTCTGATCGCCGATGTGCCTACACAATAAACAGAATTACGATGGATTTTCGATTCGTTTATTATTTGTTTAAAATAAACCATCGCATTTTCAGCGCGAATAATAGCTTTATCACAGATTATTTTGTTGTCGAAATCTTGTGCTAGCTTAACAACTCTTTTCTTTTTGATGAGAATTTTAAGTCCATTATTATTAATGGAGGCAATAAGTAAATTAAAAGTGTTGGTTCCGCAGTCTATTACGGCTATTTCTTGCTCCATCAATCTTTATAGAATATCCACTTTTTAATTTCTTGATAGCTTGGTTTTTTGCCATACATCAATATTCCAATGCGGTAAATTCTTCCTGCTAAGTAAGTAGTTAATACAAAGCCTACGATTAACAAAAGCATAGAAATTGCCAATTCATACCAAACTACGCCGAATGCAATACGCACCATCATGACAACTGGCGAAGTAAATGGAATAAAAGAACACCAGTAGGCGAGGGCACTATTTGGATTGCTTATTACGCTTTGAGCTACAATAAAGGAGAATATCAGCGGAATTGTTATTGGTAAAATAAATTGTTGCGTATCGGTTTCATTATCCACTGCAGACCCGACAGCAGCAAATAAGGCACTATATAAGAGGTATCCACCAATGAAATAGAAAATAAAGCAACCTAAAACCAACGGAATGTTTATGGTGGCTAAATTGTTCTGCATTTCACTGGC
>CAINEC010000127.1 GCA_903847585.1 uncultured Bacteroidota bacterium | reverse complement strand
TCCGAATCAGCCAACAGTAAATGCAGAATTTAGTCCTGTGCGACATTTAAGAGGTATTATTGGTGCAGCGCGCGATACGAATATTAATAGTGCAAGCTCACAGTTTTATGTTTGCGTTGCAAATGCTACTTTCTTAGATGGACAATACACGGTGTTTGGAAAGGTAACATCAGGAATGGAAGTGGTAGATACCATTGTAGCTTCTCCAAGAGATGCAAACGATGTACCGCTACAAAAGATTGAAATGTTTGTAACGTACATTGGAGTGAATGATACTATCCCTAACGCACCTACGCAAACCTTACCTGCTAATCATGCTACGGGAGTATTAGCTACTACGCCGTATCAATGGACAGCAGTGCCTGAAGCAATTTTATATACTGTAGAATTTAGTACAGATTCGTTATTCTCTTCTATTTACTTTTCGAAGACAACGGCATTAACCTATATTCAATCGCCAACATTTTTAGGATACACCAAATACTATTGGAGAGTGCGATCAAACAACGGCGGACATGAAAGTATAAATTCTGCTGTGAATGATTTTACAACGATTGCCGGTGCTCCTGAATTAGTTTTCCCTCCTGATTCAGCAACAAATGTGGTTACTAATCCTGTGTTATTATGGAACCCTTCCAACGGAGCTTCCTCTTACACTTTACAAGTTGCAACAGCTACCTCCTTTAGTGGAACCTATTTGATTCATAACCTTACTGGATTAACGAACACGTCTCAACAATTTAGTCTATTGCCAAATACACGTTACTACTGGCGCATGCGCAGTTTAGATGGAACCGTATTAGGCCCTTGGAGTCCTAAGTTCACTTTTGTTACAGGAACAACAGCAGGCATTGGAAGCATACAAGCTACAAATACATTAACTGTTTATCCGAATCCTGCGAATGATGTTATTAGCATTCGTCTGCCTGGAACAATTAACGGTAAAATAAATTTACGCATAGAAGATGTTTCAGGAAAACTAGTTGCGGATGAAAAATATTTTATCTCCTCGCAAGACAAGCGCATACTGAATAAAGATATTTCTGCGTTAGCAAATGGAATGTATTTGATACGAGTAATACAAGATGGCTTAACGTATCAATCGAAGTTTCAAAAGAAATAATCAATTGTTGTTAGCATGTACAACCAGCATAAAATCCTTCGTGTATTAAAATTAATTACGCTTTTAAAAACGAATCCTGCAAAATCGATTCGGTTTTTATCTGATGTATTAAACAGTACCGAGCGAACGGTGTATCGTTATTTTGCGCTCTTAACGGAGTTAGGATTTAGCATTGAGAAAGACGCCTTCGGACATTATAAAATATTAGGCGGTAACGAAGACAGCTACGAGAATAATTTCACGGATGAAGAGGTGATGCTCTTAAAAAAACTATTACTAACAGCAGGGAAGAAAACAAAATTAAAAGATGGGATTTTAAAAAAGCTTTACGTACGATCTTCTTTAAACAGCGATACCAATTTATTATTGAAAGTGCATCTTAATAAAATTGTAGATGCGTTAAACACGGCCATTAAAGACAAGAAGCAAGCAACCTTAAAAAAATACCACAGCACAAATTCTAATTCCATTAGCGACCGTGTTGTGGAGCCGATTGCCTTTACAGATAACTACCAGAATCTAATTGCTTACGAGGTAAAAACGAAAACCAACAAATACTTTAACATCGAGCGTATCAGTGGAGTAACGGTAGGGACTAAAAATTTCCAGTTTGAAAAATTACACGAGGCGCATCAACCAGATGTATTCGGATTTCCATTTGCCAAGCAGCAATATGAAATTGAGTTGTTACTAACGGTGCGCTCCTACGTTTTATTAAAAGAGCAGTATCCGTCTACCGAGAAATACATTAAGAAAGTTAAATCGAGCAAGACACATCAATACCTTTTCAAAACGAAGGTTTATAACCTTACACCTATCACTCGTTTTATCATGGGCTTCTCCGACGAGTTAATTGTAGTTGGTAGTCCTGCCCTCAAAAAAGCCTTGAAGGAAAAGTTTGATAGGTTGGTGAAGGGGTGATTAAATAAAAATAGGTGGGTTAAAATTCTTTAGATATAAATCGATATTTTCATTACTAGATTTAAAAATAGCATCAGCTCCTGCTAAACAACATCTTTTATTTTCAATATCAACATAGGCGTATAATCTATCCAATTCAAAATCTATTATATCGTAAATTTCCTTTTTATTTTCTAAATAGTTTAAGTTGATCTTGGTTAATTCTGAAAAATCAACAGTAGATAAAAAACCAATTTTAATCTTTCTATAATAGTTTATCTCTTTTTGTTCTAAAAATGTCCAGAAAATCAATACCTTCTTTATTGTATTGTTTAAAAACAACTCACCTTCATACCGATCTTTTAGCTTATAAACATCTGGCACACTGAATTTCTTTAATACAAAATCTTCAATTACTCTTAGATCTGATTTAGAATAGTTTTTTTCTATTATCATTTATATTGCACTATTATTTACTAATCTAAATTAAAGATTTCATACGAGCCAGTTTTCATAATATCTATTTTGAAACTTCCATCTTGATTTTTAACAAGTATCACACTATCAAATCCTAACTCATCTAATTTTTCAATAGTTGCCAATTCCCCCTCTTGGAGCAACAAAACTCTTCTCAATAACCAATCTGATATAGCTTTATTAGGATCAGTCATTAATGCCTTGGAGTTTTCTTGACAAACTTTAGCACTTAATATTTCACCAGAAGGTAATGTCAAATTAAAAGGCTTATCCCTTTCAGGGAAAAATCCCGGATGTTTTTTATGGACTTCGATAGGAATAGGTATATAAACTTCTCCAAAATCCCTCTTTCTTCCTGCCGCATTCCATTGATTAATGCCTGACTTTTCGAACACATGCCTTTCCCGATTTTTAATTCCATAAAGTGGAAGTACAACATAGTTTATGCCCTTGACTGATTTTTCACTTGATGATAAATATGATTTGTTCTGAAATAATTCCAGCAATAATGCATAAGGATCATCAATTATGTCTATTGGAATTGTAACTGTGTTTTCAGGAATAATGAATTTTCTAAATAATGTGCTTTTAGATGTATTAAAAGAATAATGGTTTTTCCCATCAGTAAATTGAAGACCTCCTCTTGATTCTTTAACCGCACTTATATTATCAACGTCTATTAAATCATAATCCGTTTCAAATAATGATAAGCTTTTTTCCTTTCTTGCAACTATATGATATAAAGATTTTTCAATATTGTAAATTCTATTTGCAAGATTTATCCTGTCATTTCTGTATGTTGCTAGTTTAATAGCAAGCTCTTTTCCTTTCGATTCATTAATTATTCGAGACAATGAATTGAATTCTGCTACTTTTTCAACACTATTATTTGAAGAACAAATGAATGTTTTTAACCCTATACCTAATGAATCAATTCTTGCATCAAAAGCAGTATCTGACCTTGATAGATTTTCTGCATTAAAGCTTCGACAAAATATGTTTTCTGCAACCCTGTAATTTAAATATGGTATTGCACTATCACTAAATAATCCAGAAAGCTTAGCAACGGCAGATAACATCGCTATGTAGTCACCACTATTTTCTATATCCTTATTTACAAAGCTACTCATGTCTTATAGATTAAATTTATAAAACCTTTAATATTTCTTCAGCAATTCGTTGAACTAAGGTTGTAGTTACCGAATTACCTGCCTGCATATATAGTTTACTATTTGCTATTGGTGGTAGAATATATTTCCCAATTGGATACCCTTGAAAAGCAAAGCACTCTTTAGGAGTTAGCTTTCTGATTCCATATTCGTCTATAATCAAAGGAACATTATGACCTCCAGCTCCCATGTTGGCCGTTAAAGTTGGACATAGCTTACTTTTGTTTTCTCTCGCATATACTCTGCGCCATTGGTAAACAGTATCATTTGTAACCATTGCTTTCTTTAATTCAGGAAAATAAGGATGATCCTTTTTATAATAATAATGGTCAGCCTGCTTTCCTTTATCTAAACAATCGTGTATAGTTTTGGTTAACTTGACGGGATTAGGAAACTTGAACTCAGCGTGGTTTTTTACTTTTTTAGGATTGAATGCAACAATAAAAATTCTTTCACGATTTTGAGGAATATTTGCATGGGTAGCTGAATTTAAAACATTAAAATACGTTTTATATCCAAGTTTTTTTTCTAATATATCAATGATCGTTTTAAAAGTATTTCCATTATCATGCGACACTAAATTTTTCACATTTTCTAAAAAAACCACCTTTGGCTTATGTTTTTCTACTATTTGTTCAATATCAAAAAACAATGTACCCCTGGTGTCAGCAAAGCCCTTTTGATAACCTGCAATTGAAAAAGCCTGACAAGGAAATCCAGCACACAATATATCAAATTTATCAGGTATGTAACTTTTATTTTTTTCTTTGGTAATATCCCCAAATGGAAACTCTCCAAAGTTTTCTTTGTATGTTCTTTGTGCGTCTCTATTCCATTCACTCGTATAAACACATTTACCACCTACGTTTTGAAGAGCTAAACGAAATCCACCAATACCGGCAAATAAATCAATGAATTCAAAATTCGCGTTTTTTGGAGAAGGAAATGGAACTTTGTTTACCTCTAACAATAATCCTTGAAATACATCATTGACATTTATATTCCTATCTGATTCTTCGCTACTATACTCAATAAATTTTTTGAATTTTAGTAGCGCTTGTTTCTCATTATACTTCTTATCCCCATAATTCAAATTTTGTAAAAAATGAGTTAATAGCGCCTTCCCTTCAATATCATCAATAAGCTTGACAAGACCTTCTTTTTTCCCTAAGTTGTCGATACTTATTATTTGTTCAGAAATCATCTTTGGATATAAAATTTTTAAAATTTTCAAGTATCAACAAAAGTCCCTTTTTTATTTGAAAAAACACAGTTTTATACTTTGTTTTTTTTCAACAAATCACCCCTCCCCCTTCAAGCCGTTCTTCACTAGCTCGGCTTTGGCCTTGCCGATGAGGGCGGTGAGTTCTTCGAGTGAGGCTTCTTTGATGCGCTTCACCGATTTAAATTCACGAAGTAATTTCTCCGCTAGCTTGTCGCCAATGCCTTTAATGTCGGATAACTCCGTTTTAATAACCCCTTTGCTGCGCTTGTTGCGGTGGTGCGTAATTCCAAAACGGTGCACTTCATCTCTTAACTGCTGAATAATGCGTAAGGTCTCGCCCTTTTTATCCAGGTATAACGGTAACGGATCACCGGGATAATAAATCTCTTCCAATTTTTTAGCAATACCAATAATGCTAATCTTTCCGCGTAAGTCGAGCTTGGCTAAACTGTTTAAGGCAGCGCTTAATTGTCCTTTACCGCCATCAATCACTATCAACTGTGGCAATTCCTTCTCTTCTTCTAATAATCGTTTATAGCGCCTGTAAATGATTTCTTCCATCGAGGCAAAATCATCAGGACCAACAACCGTCTTGATGTTAAAATGTCGGTAGTCGCTTTTTGAAGGACGACCATTCTTAAATACACTCATCGCCGCCACGGCATAATCACCCTGAAAGTTAGAGTTATCGAAACATTCAATATGATAAGGCTTCACCGGTATGCGTAAATCTTTTTTCATTGCTTCCATCAAACGTTCAATGCGATGCTCCGGATTTAATTTATCCGCTTGCTCTAAACGATCTTTACGGAAGTAACGTGCGTTCTTCTCTGATAAATCTAGCAAATGTTTTTTATCGCCAATCTTCGGCACCGTCACCATCACACCAGGAATATCGATTTCTAAATCAAACGGCACAATGATCTCTTTCGAATCACTTTGGTAACGTTCACGCATTTCCGCAATCGCCAGCAGTAATAAGTCTGAGGGCGTTTCGTCGAGTTTGCGTTTTAACTCAATGGTGTGCGATTGAATAATAGCTCCGCTAATCACACGCAGGTAATTGATAAATGCTCCTTGCTGATCATCAATAAAGGAAAATACATCAACATGATGAATGGTAGGACTCACCACTACGCTTCTGCCTTTGTATTTTTCTAACGCATCAATTTTTTCTTTGTAGCTCTGCGCCTGCTCAAATTCATATTTGGTAGCGTGACTCAACATCTGTTGTTCGAGGTGATCAATCACGGTATTGATATTCCCCTTCAAAATACTTTTTATGGCCGTGATGTTTTCGTCGTAGTCTTCGCGCGTTTGTAATCCCTCACAAGGGCCTTTACAATTTCCAATATGATGTTCGAGACATAAACGGAATTTATGTTTTTCAATATTGGTTTTCGTTAATTGCAAATTACATGTCCTTAACTTGAATAACTCTTTTATCAATTCCAGCAAGGTATACATCATCGTTCCTGATGCATATGGTCCGAAGTAAATAGAGCCATCTTTCACCGGCTTACGCGTCACCATCACCCTCGGAAAATCTTCATTCTTGATAACAATCCATGGATAGGTCTTGTCGTCTTTTAAAAGGATGTTGTATTTAGGCTGATGTTTTTTAATGAGGTTGTTTTCCAACAACAGCGCATCGTACTCAGTTTCTACAACAATGTATTTGATATCGGCAATTTGCTTAACCAATACATTGGTCTTATGGCTATCGTGTATCTTATTAAAATAACTGCTTACGCGCTTCTTTAAACTTTTTGCTTTACCGATGTAGAGTAAATTTCCTTCGGAGTTATAATATTGGTAAACCCCTGGATTATTCGGCAGGACCTCTACTTTTTGTTGCAGCGCATTTGTCATCATTTTAACAACGATTGATAGATGGCTTTTGTTTGAAGTGCAGTCGCCTTCACCGAAAATTGATTCACAAATGCAGTAGCATTAGTTACTAAGCTGTTTTTATAATCTGGGTTAGCAATGATTTTCTCTACTGCAGTAGCGAGTGCTATTTCATCTCCTATATTCGTTGTTAGACCCGTTTCTCCATTCTTCACAATTTCAGGAATTCCTCCGGCAGTAGTAGCCACAACAGGAACACCACAAGCAAAGGCTTCCAGAATTACCGATCCTAGTCCTTCTGTTTTAGAGGTCATTAAAAATACATCCAGCGATTTTAATAGTTGCGGGACATCTTTACGAAACCCTAAAAAGGAAATATGCTTTTTTAACTGTTCCGCCTTTACCCTATTCATAATTTCTTCTTTCAAAGGACCATCACCTGCAACAACAAAATGAATATCGTTATGTCGGCTAAGGAGTTCCTTTGCTGTACGAATAAATGTAGGGTAATCTTTATGATCAGCGAGCGCAGATAAGTTACCGATTAATTTTGTCGTTATTGGAAGGTTTAATTCTCTCTTCAAAAAATGTATGTCGGCCTCACCTTCATAACGAATAAGGTCGATGCAATCATAAACTACGTTGATGATTTCTTTTTTATTGATTACAGGAAGTAAAATTGTTTTAATGGCTTCTGAAACGGCAATGATGCTTTTAATGCTCGAATGGTTGTACTTCCAACGAGAAAATAAATTACCAGAAACTTTAAAATCTACTCGCCTGCTTAAAACAATTGGAGTTTGATTTTTATAAATTACTGCTGCTAAAAATGCTGCTGTATGTGCATGTGAATCGTGTGCATGAATCAAATCGATTTTATGTTCAGCACAAACATTTTTTATTAATCGAGCGAGGGATAAATTAACAGAACCCTTTCGTTCATATCCAACACAAGTAAGTGTGGCTTCCATTTTCTTTTGCAGTTCACTTTGAAAAGGAGTGATTAGCAATTGTAATTCTACCTCGTTGGTTAATCCGTTGATGAGATGAGCAACCTGTTGTTCTCCTCCACGCCATCCTGTAGGAGTTGAGATATGAAGAATCCTCATGGCTTAGTGGATTGAATTAATTCTTTCAAGGTATACTCACGCAAGTAAACATGATGTGCAGAGATGATAGCAATTTGAAGTCCTGCTTTACCATCTAAAAATCCGGCTTTAAAAAAATAATCGCGAATAAAACGCACAATCGGTTTCAGATAAATCTTAAATACATTGGTTGATTTCTGCTGATTAAATAATTCCTTCGCGGTGATTTCTGAAAATCGTTTTGCCTGCTTTTTATGTTCGTCTTTTGTATTGATGGTATAATGCAAAATATCGCCGTTCAGTTGTTGAATA